>CAZVLZ010000008.1:0-27841 GCA_964628345.1 uncultured Candidatus Peribacteria bacterium
GAGGGGTCCGAGACGATCCCTGCCTTCAGTGCATACTTCTTCACGATGTTGTAGATCGAAATGCGAGAGAGTCTAAATTCCTCACCGGGAGGCATGACCTCGAGCGCCTGCTCATGATTGCGGATGAAGAGAGGGGAGAGATGGTCCATGCGCGAATCGAGGTAGGCCTTGAGGGCATCCGTGGAGCGGTCCGAGAGAAAGACCACCCGCACTTTGCCGCGTTTGCCCCGTACCGATGTTTCCCGCGTCTGAAAATTGAGGTCCTTGCGGTTGAGGCTCCGAAGCTCGGCAAGGCGTAGCCCGGTCGAGAAGAAGAGCTCGAGAATCGCCTTATCACGCTTGCCGTTGCGTGTCTCGGTATCGGGGGAGGCGAGCAGGCGTTCCAATTCGTCATGGAAGAGGACTTTGACCTTGCGCTGGTCTTCTTTGAAGCGCGTCACGCGGTCCGGCGGGTAACAATCCATCTCTTCCTCCGAAATAAGATAACGCAAGAATGCACGCAGTACCGTCAAGTAGTGATTCTTGGACCGGACAGATAGTTCTTGTTCGTGTGCCGTGCGGTACATGTGCAGATTGCTCTTGAACATGCGGATGGTGGCTTTGTTGATCTCGGCAGGGGAGTTGAGCTTCGAAAGATCCGTAAAGAGGCTCAGGGACCGCCGGTAGGACTCAATCGTCAGGGGGGACTTGTTCTGCTCGCCCCTGAGGAACACAAGGTAGCGCTCGATGGCGTCCTCGGGGGGGGTTACAGCGGGGGGGGGGGACTTGGGGGGCATAGAGGGAGGGAAGTTGTCATGGTGAGCTCTGACGAACCATGACGTCTCGGTGTCGTCCCTCGACAGAGCTCGGGATGACGGGACACTGGCGGAACTTAGAATGTCACTGCTATGAGAATGGAGAATGAACGGGGGAGCAGGTTATCCACATATCTCCCGATTAACATAATGCATTTTATGTTAACAAATCAATTGACAGACCAAATGATCTGATTTTGTGATCATAAAGCCAAGAACATCCGGTTCGTACTCATCCGGAATACCATGTTGTGCAATCTCATCGAGCGGAAAGATGTGCGTAATGATCATGTAGTAGAGGAGTGCCACCACTTCCCTCCCCACACTCTTCATTTCGAAGGGCCAGGTCGATTCCCAATCACTGGGGAGGGTACGGATGTCCTCCCAACCCTGAACGTGGGCCAGATAAGAGATCCTGGCGAGATGATAACGGTCCGAGATGCCAATAACCGTAGTGCAGGAGCCTGTGAGCGGCCGGGAGTACAGAAGGTTCTCCCACGTGGAACGGGCTTTTTCTTCCAGCGCCAAGTCCCCTGCTGCAACACCTTCTCGTACCGCAACATCACGCATCACCGCCGCCTCGCTCTCGACGCCGGGCTCCCCCTTGCCACCTGTCAGAATAATGTGTTGAAGTATTCCTTCGCGGTACAGACGTGCCGCAGTCCGGACGCGCCGCGAAATGCCCGGTCCGGGAAGAGCGCCCTTGTGCACCGCAGCACCGAACACAATGCCACAGACGACTCCCCTGCCCCGGACAAGATCTGATGGCGAGGCGGTTCCGTCAAAGTTTGAGACGACGTTGTATGTCAAGAAAATGGCTAACAGAAGCCCAGTAACAGCCACAACTACAAACAGCCGCAGCGCCAGCCGAAGCAGAATACGCGGCCTCATAGTCGCGAGACGGGTTCAATGTAAATGTGCGTCGCAATGGGAGGGAGTTTCGGGCTCCACGGAGGCCAGATCGAGATATCCACCTGATCCACCTCCGGCAGGTTCTTGATGATGCGCAGCGCCTCTTCGATTGGGAGTCCCGTGACCTTCTCGCGCACACTCTTGGCGAACTGCGAGCCAGTGGGACTTAAGGGATCCAGAATGAATTGCTCCGTGCCCGAGAGGTCGACCGTGATCTTGATCCACGCGAGGTCATCGGCGTAGTCGATGACGTGCGCCACGAGGCGACTCAAGGTCAGACTCTCGGGGAGGAGGCGGCGCTCCGCGCGCACGTGCGCCGTCAATTCCGCGACGAGAAGATCCAGCACGGCCTTGGTGTCGTAACCGTACGCGGTGTAGATGATGGTGCCCTCCACGGGAACGGAGGTCACCGTTTGGCCGATGAATTCCGTGGGAAGCACGAAGTTCTCGTACTTCGTCTGCGTCAGCTCGTCGTAGTAGAGCATGTCGAGTTGCTGATCGGCGTGCTGGGCGTTCCAGAGTGTCTTCTCTTCATCCACGATCTGTTTGGCGGTGAGCAAGAGCTCGCTTTCGAGCTGCTTCTGGGCCAATTTCAGGTCGTCCTTGGTGAGGACCGGTCGCGCGGAGGTCACACCGCCCGAGGCCGTCGCAAGGTTCTCGGCGTAGACCTTCGCCTTCTCGTCCGGTGGCAGCCCCACGAACTCCCACTTGCGTCCGGCGGGCACGTTGCCGCGCTGCCCCACGATCTGTCCGTAGAGATCGAGCGGATCCGCCTCCGCCTGCACCGTCACCTTCTGCCCGGGCGCGATGAGAATGGATTCGGTGATGCGGAAGACGATGCCCGCCTGATTCGTGAGACGCGTCCCCTTGCGAAAGGAGTATGGCTCTTTAGTCGTATTGATCACCGTCATCGGCACTTTGGCGCTCACACCGCTGAATTCCTGGCTGATGCGGTCGAAGGTGATGGTGCGCGTGATCTTTACCTGGACGGGCTTGAGCGGCATGGTGCGTACTCTGTCGGGCACCTGCGCCAGCGCACCGGTCTGCACGAGGAAGATATTCACGGTGTGCGTGACGGTATCTTCACGCGGCTTCACGCGGATCTCGGCCGACGGGAGCAACCGGAAGAGCACGAAGAGAAAGAGCCCCGTGCTCACGAGAATGAGAATCCAGATCCTGATCTTCGGGAGCGACAGCAGGCCCATGCTCTGCAGCTGTGACCGCAGCGTCTGTCGCCAGAGGTGCGGCGAAAAGACCCTGAGCGCCTCTTCGCGCGCCGGGTGCCCGTCGAGTACGAATTTCACCTCCTGCGTCGTCGTGAGCACGCGAAAGCCGTGCAACCGGGCGGCTGCAATGAGCGCCGCGCGCTTGGTGGCGACCCGCACGCGACTGCGGATGGCCTGCAGAGCCTCGTAGAACCGGCGCTGTTCGGAGCGTTCTTTGAGGAGCGGGCCCTCCAGGGTCGAGAGGAGCAGCAGGAGTTCGCCATTCGTTTCGGCAGCACGCCGGACGAACGCACTCCAGGACTCCCCTTCCGATGGGATCAGGACGATGAGCGGTTCCATGCAATCAGAGGCGCTTCATTGTGCCATTGTTGAGCGACGAAGACCATCCCTGCCTGCCTCATCCCCTATTCCCTCCTCCCAAGGTTGCGCCATGTTTCATCATTGCGTCATTCCCCTTCCTCCTCGGGAGGAAGGGGCCGGGGGATGGAGGTTCTGTCAGAGGAGCACCTTCAACGCCGGCATTTCCTCGCCGGAGAGCATTTCGAGCATGGCGCCTCCACCGGTGCTGACGAAGGTGTAGCCATCCATGGGGTATTTGTACGTCGTGTGAAAGTCGATCGTGTCCCCTCCCCCGATGATCGAGATGGCGCCTCGGGCGGTCGCCGTGCGCACGGCCTCCGCGATGCGCTTCGTTCCATGCGAGAAATGGTTCATTTCGTACATGCCCAGCGGTCCGTTCCAGATGATCGTGCCGGATTTTTCGATGATCTTCTTGTAGCGCTCCACCGTCACCTTGCCGATATCCAGGATCATCATGTCTCCCATGATGTTCTCCAGTGGAAGATCCAGTTTTTCGGCGGCCTCGGTCGCCTCCGTGGCGACCACCACGTCCCGGGGCACGTGAATGTCGGCCAGCTCCACTTTCTCCCCCTCCAGCATGAGTTCCTGCGCTTGTTCCATCTGATCTTCTTCGTATTTGGATGAGCCGACCTCAAAGCCTCGGGCGGCGATGAATGTGTTGGCGATGCAACCGCCCAGCAGGATGTCGTCGCCTTTGTCGAGGAAAGAACGAATGACCGGAATCTTCGTCTCCATCTTCGCTCCGCTGATGATGAGGGTGACGGGACGGCGCGGATCTTCGAGCACGGATTCCAGTACCTGTGTTTCGTGGAGGAGATCCAAGCCCGGGTACGACGGGAGGCAACGCGCGACGGCGCACGTACTGGCCTCCTCGTAGGTATGGCACGAAGCAAAGGCTTCGTTGACGTAGACTTCGCCGAGCTTCGCCAGCTCCTTGCCGAACGCGGCCTGCTCAGCGGGCTTGCCCTCCTCCGCGGGAGAGAAGCGCACATTCTCGATGTAGAGGATCTCACCGTCCTTGAGAGATGCAGCGAGCTTCTCCACCGCCGGTCCGACGACCTCGGTCGTGTGAGTGATGTGCACACCGGGAAGGAGCGTCTTGAGGTGCCCTGCGGCCATCTTAGTCGAAAGCTTGGGGTCCACCTTCCCTTTGGGTCTGCCGACATGGGTCATGAGGATGACACGAGCCCCCATCTTCAAAAGCAATTGCAGAGTGGGCAGCGAGGAACGCATTTTCTTGTCGCTCTTCAGCTTGCCGCTCGCGTCCGTTTCGATGTTGTGATCAACGCGCACGAGCACACGCTTCCCTTTTAATTTTGCGTCTTTGAGGAGGGGGTACTGCATGACAAAAGTGTACTGATTCCGAAGGTAAATTCGAGTCGAGTGAGGTTGACAGTACTTCAACAGCAGGGAAAGCTATCGATACACCGCGTCCCACCGGTCAACTATGTGGGTTTCATCTCTCATGACCCTGTCTTCGTAAGGAGACTCAAATCATGCGACGATTCGCGGCCTTCGCGTTCGCCTAAGCCCAGAGCTCAAGGGTGATGAGCGAGCATAGAGCTGATCCGTCCTCTCACGCCGGGATCATGCCAAGATTATCGGGTTGGAGGAACAAGCCGGATCTCTCTGGCTCGCGAAGCGAACGAGGGGACCTGTAGGCCTTGCTCCTGCAGGCCCCCTTTTTTAAGCACATCCGACGAGCACTCCTCTCTCATTCCACACGAACCTCACTCCCCTTCTCCGCCCCTCAGGTTTCACGCGGTCCAAGAGCGGAATGATCACCTTCGAGAGATCGTTGCCGACCAGATATCCGCGACGGTCAAAGTGGCACATCTCACTCAGGCGCTCCGGCAGGTTCTTTTCAGTGGTTGGATAGATATCCATCGAGGCATCTATTCCTTTCTTTCGAAAGGCCGCATTCCATTCCTTCAAAATATGTGAAGCATCCGGCACATGTCCGATGATGCCGTAGAGTTCGCGATGAGGGCTTTTCCTCGGTTTGGTCATGGTGCAAGTGTATCCCTGTGACGGAGAAGCTATAAGATATAAGCTGCAAGCTGTACGCTATCATCCACACGTTTTTTCCTCGCAAGCTTACAGCTTATGTCTTACGTCTTATGTCTTTCCGAGATTTCATCCTCATCGCTCTTCCCCTCCTCTTTTTCACACTGACGGTTCTGCTGCACCTGCTCGCGCTCACGTTCTTTCCAAAATGGGGCCTTTTGGACTTTCCCGAGCGCTACGGGCTTTCGCGTCCCCGCATCCCCTACCCCACCGGCATCCTCGCCGTCATCGTCTTCATTGCGTTCTTCGCCACGTTTGAATCCACCCTCGCCCTCAAGCCCTGGTCGCTGCAGGCGTGCGGACTGATCGCCGGAACTGTGTTCCTCGCACTCGTCACTTTTGTGGATGATCGCCGTCCCCTCCCCTCCTCCATCCGGCTCGCGACGCAGATCGTGGTCGCACTCGGGATCTTCCTCACGGGGACGCGGATCTACACGCTGACGAATCCCTTGTCATCTCTCATGGGGATGGACGTGATTCCGCTCCACACGTTCACGCTCCCGATCGCCGTACTCGATCATCCTTCCATTGTCGGTGCGCTCTTCACCGTGCTGTGGCTGGGACTCACCATGAACGCCCTCAACTGGTTCGACGGCATTCGCGGGCAGGTGAGCGTGCTCTCCGTTCTGGGCTTTGCGACGATCGGCCTCCTCTCTCTGAGTGACCGCGTCGGGGATTATTCTCTGGGGCTCATTTCTTTTGCACTCGCCGGTATCGCGTTTGCCTGCCTTCTCTTTGACCGTCCGGGTCCTCTGGCACTCATCGGGGACACGGGTGCCATGTTCTTCGGGTTGCTGCTCGGTGTTCTCACGATCTTCACGGGAGGCAAAGTGGCCACGGGATTTCTTGTCCTCGGTGTTCCGCTCATCGATTCGTTCATCGTGGTGGCGCGTCGGCTCCTCAAAGGCAAATCCATCTTCGTGGGCGACGCGAAGAACGAGCACCTGCATCACCGCTTGCTCCGCAGAGGATGGACGGAATGGCAGATCATCGGACTCACGTCGGGACTGGGTGCGGCTTTCGGCATCACAGCGCTCTTCCTCTCCACGGTCGAAAAATTCCTGGCCGCTGTTGCCCTCTTCCTCATCATGCTGCTCCTGTCGATCTACTCGGGCCGCGTTTCGGACCGTGGGAATCAGACTGCGGACCTCGGGCTCCAAAAAACCTAAGTCCTCAGTGCTTCCCCCGGCCTTTTCCCTTCGTCCTTCGTCTTTTTCCCTGCGTCCTATTCCCTATTCCCTACTTCGTATACCGCATCGGCTGGCTCAACACATTGAACGGCATTGCTTGAATCACCAGAGTGCGTCTGCCGTGCGGCAGCACGCTCACTTCGCCGCGGCCGTTGGAGAAATCGAGGACCGAGAGCGTATCCGGCTGAAAGTCCGCGCTCCCGAAGGAAGCCCTCAGCACGATATCGCGCGTGAGGAGCGGAGAGGTGGCGATATTGCCGTTCTCATCCAACAGCGTGATGCGTACGCGCTCCCAGCCGCGATCGGAGTAGGAGCCGTCATGCGTGATGGTCACGGAAGCCACGGGGGTTCCCGCAGCCGAAGGAAGGGCCTTCTCTGTACTCACCACAACCTCACGCCGCTGAACCACTTGCTCCGCCGTTGAAGGTTGGGTGGAGACAGACGAGATTGCACGCGAGGAAGCGCTGGACGCCTCGTTCATCGCAACGAGGGTTGCCCGGGATGCCAGACGCGTCGCCTTGCGCTGCGCGATACGCGATTGCACGCGTGTTATCCACGACGTACTAGACACGCTGGAAGCTATGGAGGAGCCTCCACTGCTCTGCGTATTTGCATCAGCGACGGTGGTCACCGGAGCGTAGCTGGCCTGCACGTAGAGGAGCGGATTCACCGTGAAGGCTGTACCGCGGTCGGTGTGGAATCCCCGGTTGATCGCCTCGGTCGTGGAGTACCCGGCGGAGCGCAGTTCCTCGGTTGTGAACGGCCAGTACGGATGCCACGGCGCATCGCTGCGATCAATCTGGAAGTGCAGGTGCGGACCGGTGGCATCACCCGTCATGCCCGAGAGGGCGATCTGCTCTCCTTTCGAAACGTAGTCACCCGGCTGCACGAACATCGTACTTAAGTGTGCGTAGTTGCTGAAGAGCACGGTCGTCTGGCCCGGCGCGGAAGGGTCGGGAATGTTGGGATGCCGGATGACGATGGTATTGCCGAATCCCGTTGCCGACTTCACTTCACTCACAATCCCACTCGCGACCGCGCGTACGGGCGTGCCGATGGGTACGCGGATGTCCACGGCCGGATGGCTGCCCGAGTTCTCGTTGCCCGTCTCGTAGGAACCCATGTAGCTGACGGAGTAGATCGCACGCGCTGTTTCGTCCTGGAGCGTGGATGAATAGGCAGGCAGCGCAATAAGGAGGTCAGATGGGACTTCACGGAAGGTGTGTTCCTGTGGGTTGCCTCCGTAGCGTCCCCAACGCACGTAATCCGGCACGAGCGCGATCGGCGTGACTGTGCCCGTGTAGACGATCAGGCTATCATCGTCGCGTCCCATCACCGATTTCCAGAACACCTGCCACCCATGCTGTCCGATCATATTGCCAGTCACGAATGCCAATACGGAGAGCACGGCCACCCAGAAGGAGGTGCGCTGTGCAAGGTAGTGGAATGCGTGCGGCTCCAGGGTTCGGTGCAGCGGAGTGGCACGAAAGCCGAGCGATTTTCGCGAGACGAGAGTGGGCATAAGGTGTCTGTTTTTGTCTGCGTCTATAATAGCATTTTGCTATAATTTCGTCAATGGTCGATTCTACTCATCTTTGGCTTCCAGATGCCAAGACTACACGGTCGGCAGGGGCATCTCTCGCTGACACCCTCTACCGAGTTCCGGTGACAATTTTGCTCACAGGCAGCCTGGGCAGCGGCAAGACCACTTTCCTGCAGGGATTCGGCGAGGCGCTCGGCATCACGCAGAAACTGACGAGCCCCACCTACGCTCTGGAACAGCGCTACAAGACACAACACTTCGGGGAGTTGCTGCACATCGATCTCTACCGGCTGACGCCGCAAGAAGCATTGCATCTGGTGCATTCCTCGCAGCAGCATCACGGGATTCGCTGCATCGAATGGGCGGACCGCCTTCCGGAGGGTCGGGATGAGGAGAGCATTGCCCTGACCCTTGCGGACGGACCGAACGGAGAGGGCCGGATGCTGCAGGTTGCGTTCGATGACATCGCTCTGCCATCTCTGGATCAGGTGAATACATGGCGCGAGGAGCTCTGTCTCCCCCACCTGATCGGCCGTCACTGCGACCAGGTGGCGCAAACGGCGGTACGGCTCGCAGAAGCGTACCAGCAGCGAGGATTCGTCGTCCGACTGGGGGCACTGCGTGCGGCGGGAGCGGTGCACGACTTGCTGCGCTTCGTCGATTTCCACCGGGGCGCGGGACACATCGCGGGAGAGAGCAACCCGGCACATGAGCGTACGTGGGCGGAGGTGAAAGCGCAGTATCCGGGGCTCCGGCACGAGGCCGCCGCAGCGCAATTCCTCGCCGGGCGTGGCTACCCGCATCTGGCAGAGATCGTACGCGTGCACGGGCTCACGCTTGCCGACAGTCAGCGCGCGACGATCGAGCAGAAGCTCCTCTACTACGCCGACAAGCGCGTGAAGATCGACGAAGTGGTGAGTCTGGACGACGAAGCGCGAAGAATGGAGAAAGAACTCTTTCCTGACGGGCCTCCGTTCTGACAGAATGGCATCCATGCTCTCCTCCCCCATCCTGCAAAGTCTGTTCAGCGTGTTCATTGTGAGCGCCGTTTCCCTTATTGGCATTGCGACATTCATGCTGAACGAACGGATGGTGCGTCGCTGGCTGCTGACGCTCATCGCATTCTCCACGGGGGCGTTGCTCGGGGACGTGTTCATCCACATCCTGCCCGAGATGGCCGAAAATTCCTCGCGAATCGCCGTGCAATTTCTGCTGGTGCTGGCAGGCATTCTGCTCTCTTTTGTGATTGAGAAGGGAATCCACTGGCGTCACTGTCACTGTTCTGCTCTGCCAGAAAGCAGCGGGCATATCCACCCCGTCGGCATCATGAATCTTGTGGGAGACGCATTGCACAACTTCATCGATGGGGCGCTTATTGCCGGAAGTTTTCTCGTCGGTCCCCAGATTGGCATCGCCACAACCATCGCGGTCCTGCTGCACGAGATTCCGCAGGAAATTGGCGACTTCGCCATTATGCTCTTTAGCGGGTTCACCGCACAGCGCGCGCTCGTCATCAATTTCTTCACGGCCTGCGTCGCGTTCCTCGGCGCGATCGTCGTCCTCTGCGCAGCGGGTTCCGTCCCATTTCTTGAATGGGCGCTGCTTCCGATTGCTGCAGGGAATTTTCTCTATCTCGCAGGATCCGACCTGATTCCGGAATTGCACAAAGAATCCCGTCTTTCCCATGCTTTCCTTCAGCTCATCACGATTCTCATCGGTGTAGGCATCATGCTGTTCCTGAAACTCGTTGCGTAACGACCGCTGTGGAAGAAAACCGTTCATTCTCCCACACGATCAGATCCGCCACGGGATCAGTTCACGCGCGAGAGTTGATGCAAAGGCAGAAACGGAAATCCCCAGAACGGCCGGAGCCGTACACAGCAGAACCAGTGTAGCGGCCAGGAGGAAGATGATCAGACGCTCGCCGGAAACCAGGGCCTTCCCCAGCTTCTCATGGAGCGAGCGCATGTGTTCGCCAATATGGAGGAGGATCGAGAGAAAGCGGTGCAGAATTTCGAATTTGGGCAGAAAGACGCCGATGAACCGCGCGACGGTCAGGTCCGCGCGCACGACGCCGCTCATGGCAATGATGCCAATGGTATGGTGCAGGTAGACGGAGAGCGTGAGTGCGGTAAAGAACAGCAACAGATCGAGCAGGCTTTCGCGCAGTGTTCCTTCGAAAGTATGTTTCCACGAAAGGCCATGCAGGTCGCGATACTTCACGATGTCGAGTGAAATATGCGCCGCAATGAGGAGGGCGAATATTCCGAGATTCAGGATGGCGGCGGTGATGACCGTCAGCACCAGGTATCCCGCATGAAACGCAGGCAATTCGTCGTGCTCATGCGCGAAGTGGCGGAGTGCGAGGGCGATAGTATGGGTTCGTGTGTGCATTTTTAATATTGTACAATATTTTAAACTTTTTGTAAATTGCTCCCAAAAGCCCCTCCTGAATGAGAGAAGGGGCTGAAGAGAGAGGATGAATAGAGAACTATCCTCTGAATGTAGTCGAATGGACGGCAGAGTCTGGATACTGCACCCATGTCCACGTGGTGGAGAATGCGTTATCGCGATCCTTCCAGCGAAGGTGGCTCATGGTGGAAGAAAGCCCGAATTCCTTGAGACGCACATCAGAGAAATTATTGAGTGAGACCTGCAGGATGCTTTGGCCACCGGTCGACGCAGCTGTATTGGCATTGGTCACATTGCCGAGGAGCACCAGTGTCAGGGACTCGCCGGAGCCGATCATCGAATTGACGCTGCTGGAAGAAGGCAGGGAGCACCGGACAAGAAAAACCCCCGAGACCGTTCCGGTGATCCACGGACCATCAGTGGAGAAGGGCAGACAGGACTCCCGCTGACTCGCGCCGCCCGCTTTGTTAATGACACTGAAACCAGTGGCATCCAGCGCAACATTGAGCGCATTCACCACGAACACGATATCCGTCAGTTCTGCCTGATTGGTTCCGTTTTTGGTATTAACATTCTGCGCCGCAGCGAAGAGGAATGAACCGATCTCGCGATCGGCGCCGCTGGGAACGGTTCCGGTGGACGCTCCGCCATTGGCAATGGTGATGATCTTCGAGAGCACCGTCGCATTCGCATTGCCGACGATGCGCATATTGACGGGAGCGGCCATCGAACGGCCGATGAAGATCTCGCCCTCCGCAGCCGAGTCGCCGTCGTTCCAGACCAGATCATTGCTCGAGGCGAGACCGCGCGCGCGCACGGAGCCCGTTCCGGTCGCATCGTTGGCTGCCGCCGTGTGATCGACGAAGAGCGCAAACGTATCGCCGCTCATGGCACCAGTCGTATCGGACTTCAGTCTCGGCCGAACCAATACTTTCACGTCTGAACCCTTCGGCACCACCAGTTGCTGGTTCTCTGTCGAGAAGCAGAATGCGCGTGTCACGGAAGGAAGGGTTCCGGCGTTGGTCGTAAGGACATCCGCGTTCCCGCAGCTGCCGCTGACCGCAAAGGGTTGGGTGGCACCATCCATCCAGAGTTCCAGAGAATCAACGGATGTCGCCATGCTGCCGGAAGAGTTCAGGACGAAATCCGTCACGTCGATGTCCTCGAGCTCTGCATGGAACTTTACGCGGAGAATCGAGTCACTCAGGGTCCCGGCAAGGAGCTGACGCGGGGGGATCGTCTGTGCATCGAGAGTGACGTACAAGTCGCCCTGCGCGTGAAGATTGAAGAGTGTCGAATCCACCGTCATCAGCACCATCTCACACGACTTGCCCGATGATATGTTGCAGGCACCATTCAGGTTCAGACCGAAGAGGTCTCTTCCCGTCAGGGCGTTATTGGCCTTCAGAGAACTGAATGCAATCTGTAACTGAGGATCTGAGAAGGAGCTGGCCATATCTGCGTGGACCTCGAACACGACGGTCCGTGCGGTATCGACAAAACCGTTGCCACAACTGCCGGTTTCCAGGCAGCGGCAATTCACACACGTTTTGCCCGTGGCACACCCTGTTCCGTCGCACTCTTCCCCGCTTTCCACTTTGCTGTTGCCGCAGACCACACTGGACGAACAATCTTTCTGGCAGTTACAACGGTCTTCACCCGCATCACAGGTCCCATTGCCGCAGGTCAGCCACCAGTTATCGACACACGTGCCAAGCGAGCCATCGGTGGGAGCAATGCACATGTCTTCTGCCAAAATGGCACTGGGTTTGATACCTGCATTCTTACTGCAGCAGCGCGTCGGGCCGAATGGGGAGGATCCGTACACTTTTTGGCCTTCCTGTGCGCAGCTTTCCAGGGAAGCTGAAGAGGCGGAAGAGCTCGCAGGGAGAGGGAGACACACGGCATCCTCGCATCCAAAGGGACACCGGTACTGCTCCTGGTGACCCAGACCATCGTCACCGCAATACCCTTCGAGGAGGATGTTCGGATCAATGGAAGGATTGTGGTTGTTATCCTTGAAGCAGACATCGCTGAAGTTGGGGAGCACGGTGTTGCCGAAGACCAAATTCGTGAAGCGGCCGAATCGGTAATAGTCTTTTCCACCGTCCGTATCGGTACAGCCCCCTGAAGAAGAGGAAGATGCCGCCACGCACACGGCAGGCTTGCAGAGACAGGTGCCGACCTCGCAAATCCTCCCGTCGGAGCAGGCGGTGCCGATATCACACTGTTCCGCGGCTTCGACGCGGCCGTTGCCGCACACAACCGGTTCGGGAGTACAGGTTGCCGAGCAGCCATCACCATTCACCGTATTTCCATCATCGCATAGCTCACTGGGACCCTCTTTAACCCCATCACCGCAGGTCGCCTGGCAGTGGCCGCGCAGCAACCCATCGGGACCGGTCTCTTCAATGCATGCAGTTGGGCAGGTGAAGTATTTTGACATCGGATAGCCAGCGCTGCACACCCACTCCAGAAGTTGCTCTCCACCACAATCATCCGCATACGTTTTTTCATTCGATGTAATGAAGCCGGGGGTATAGAACTGATCCGGGGCATTACTGTCACTATCCGTGCAGCGGGAGACTGAAACAGATGACGAGGCACTAGAAATGACGGGGCAGGGTTGGCCGATGGGAACGGAGATGATTGTGCCGTTCGGCCCCTTACAATCCTGATGTGTTGGACCGATGCTGGAAGAAGACCGTGAACTGGAAGATGAAACAGCAGATGAAGACGAAGATGAACTGGATGAGAAGATGGGACAGGGTTGGCCGATGGGAACAGAGATCATGGTTCCATTGGGGCCCCTGCAATCGTAATGGGTTGGGCCGGCACTGGAAGACCATGAGCTGTCGTATGAGGAACGAGATGATGGAGAAGACCCTTGTGCGCTGCCCTTCACGGGCACGAGTGCGCTGCAGCCTGTCCCATTCGGACGACAGAGCTTCACCTTGAGTCCCTCGGATAGACTGAAGCCGGTGTCGTAGACCACAGTTTCATCCATCTTGCAGAAGAACGATCCTTTCTGCAGGACGCGATTGGTTTCGTCCCGAAGCGTGGCGCAGCCTCCGAACATCTTCGCGTACGAGAAACGCACTTTGCCGCCCTGCTCCATGGTGACAGAACGCAGCAGCGACTCGAGGCACGCTCCATCCGCGCAACCGAGACGGCAGGTGAGCATGCTCGGGTAGGTTACCTGACCGTAGACGGAATAGGGCGCGCAGAATCCTTCGAGGAGTTTCATGGGATCCGCAGGTACAGCAGACGGGCGGCCTGCCCAATCCTTGAGACACGTATCGTTCCATGTCAGATTCGACTGCTGACCCATGCGGACGTTGGTCGTCACCCCTTTCGTGAACATGTTCTTGCCTCCATCGTTGTCCAGGCACTTGCGCGTGACGAAAATGGGCGACGATTGGATCAACTGTCCCTGCAGGGGAAGGGTCGGCATGGCGCACCGGCAGCCAACGCACGCCTGTCCGTTCTGGCAGTGAGCGTCGGTTTCACACTCCTCGGCACCGGGAAGCAGATAATCCGTATCAAAGGTGACGACGCCATTCTCCGCTCGCGCGCTCTTGAGCGGGGTATCCACCATGCGGTCACCGTTCGTATCCACCCAGAGCGTGTAGTTCTGGGCGTTCGCCAGCGATCCCTTGGATGCGTTGAAGCTCACCGTGGAGAGGCGGACACCGGATGGCTGCTCTGCACGCGCCTCGAAGCGAAGCAGATTGACGTTTTTCTGATGAGCGACGGCAGCATCACTGGTGGCGAGGGGCTGCTGGGCGACGGTGAGTTTCACACCCGGCTGATCCGTGCTCACCTGCGCCGAAAAGTTCAGCGACAGGCGCGAAAGCGCGAAGAGCACAGCAAAAACGCACAGGAGTAATAAGAGAAGGGTGGGAAGACTCATCCTCCTCGGTCGAATGGGAGCGCGTGCCATGATGAAAGAATGAATGAAATATTAAAACGAATAGTATGCTTCATTCATTAATTTGCAATGTTGCAGTTTTATCGACCGATGATCTGATGTATAGACTGGAGTCGCTCTCTCACCTCACGTTCGAACCCACGGTCCGTCGGTTCATAGAATGATCGCGGCGCGAGACCAATGGGAAAATACTGCTCCCGCACGACACCCTTCGCGTCATCGTGCGGATACTGGTAGCCCTTGTGGTATCCCTGATCGGCCATGCCTTTGATGGGGGCATTGCGCAGGTGCAGAGGAACTTCGAGCGTGGCGGATGTGCGGATGACCTCCCGAGCGCCCGCCATCGCGCGCGTGATCGCATTCGATTTGGGTGCCTGGCTCAGATAGATGCACGCATGGGCGAGAAAGAATTCCCCCTCAGGCAGCCCCACGAATTCAAAGGCCTGCCAGGCGGAGATGACCATTTGGAGCGCACGGGGATCGGCGTTGCCGACGTCTTCGCTCGCGAAAATCGCCATGCGACGGAAGAGGAAACGTGCCTGCTCCCCGCCCGCGAGCATCTTGAACATCCAGAGCAAGGCGGCATCGCAATCGCTCCCGCGCATGCTCTTGATAAAGGCGGACACGGAGTTGTAGTGCTCCTCACCCGTTTGGTCGTAGCGCTTGCCCCGCTCGCGAAAGAGCGCGTCGATTTCCTTCATGGAAAGTTTTTTGCCTGCGGTGAGCACGGCCATTTCGAGAAGGTTCAAGGCGATGCGCGCATCGCCGTTGGCAAGGAAGGCGATCCGTTTCAGCGCTTTCTCCTCCACCTGAACCTTGCCATTGAATCCCCGTTCATCGGTAAGCGCGCGCCTGAGGATCGCCATCAGATCCTCCTCGGCAAGAGGACGGAGCAACGTCACCTGCGAGCGCGAGACCAATGCGGAATTCACCTCGAAGTAGGGATTTTCCGTCGTCGCGCCGATGAGGATGACCGTTCCGCTCTCCACGTACGGGAGCAACGCGTCCTGCTGCGCCTTGTTGAACCGGTGGATCTCATCAATGAAGAGCACGGTGCGCTGCTTCAGGCTCGTGAAGAGCTGTTCGGCCTGTGCGCAGACTTCCCGCAGTTCCTTGACCCCGCTCAAGACCGCGTTGATCTGCACAAAGTGTGCCTTCGTGCGTTCCGCAATGATCTTGGCGAGCGTGGTCTTGCCCGTTCCGGGCGGCCCCGACAGGATCACCGAAGAAAGCGCGTCGCCCTCAATCGCCGTGCGCAGCAGACTCCCCTTTCCCATGACATGCTCCTGCCCGACGAATCCATCGAGCGTGTGCGGACGGAGACGGAACGCCAGTGGTGCGGAATCCTGTTTGGACATTGCACGGACAGAATAACAGGTTTTGAAAGAGCTTATTAGCAAGTTAGCTTCTTAGGTTTGTCGTTTCACTCCCACTGACGGTTATTGCATGTACTACTCCCATCTCTAAGAAGCTCAGAAGCTCCAGCCGAAGAAGCTACTCCACAACACATAGCTCGGCAGTGGGAAATATGATAGAATGAAGAGAGTCCTATGGCAGATTTCATCCAGACAATCGGCAGCCAGTCCCCCCTCACCGAAGAGCAGCAGAAGAAGGTCGGACAGTCGAAGGGCACGCCGATGGGCGAAGAGCACGAGCAATTCATGAGGGAGATTCTCCGCATGCTTGACCAGAAGGAGATTGACGTGACGAAGCCCGCATCATTCCTGAAGATGGAGGTCTATAACCGGCTCGATGAAGAGTGGAAAGGCAAAGTGGATCTTGTCCTCGTCAACATCGCGGATCTGTTGGGGCACATCGTCGAATTCCGTCTCTCGAAGAAGACGCCGGATCAATCGCCGGAGTTGGAATCGATGATTGCGTCCCTCTGGCAGATGAAGCAGCGCATCGAAGAGACGCATGACGTTTTTAAGTTCTAGTCCCCACGGCAGCCATGAAACAGCACATGAAAGTCCCCGAGCAGCCGCGCGAGCAATTCCCGGAACGTCCGCAGGATGCTGTTCCCACGCAGATCGAAAAAGAGACGCCCCGCGTCGAATCTCCCCGGGAGCAGGAGATGATCAATGCGCGGACCACTGTCGTTGAAAAAACGAGGAATGCTCTCGGAGATCTTTCACGTCAGCTGCCGAAGCCAAAAAACACGCGTCAGGAACGGTTTGTCGCCTGAGCAGCGATCCAGTGAATGCGCCCATCGCGCTTCCACCACGTCACTTGGCGTCTGGCGTATTGGCGCGTTTGCGCTTTGATCGCTTCTTTCACGTGATCGAGAGACGGTTCCCCGCGCTGAAGATGGGTGACGATGTCACGATATCCCACGCTCTTCAAACCGGGATCTTCCGGTCGGTAGCCCCGCCGCAGGAGTGATCGGACTTCCTCCATCCATCCGTCGTTGAACATCTGCTCCACGCGCGCGTCGATCTTCTTCGTGAGTTCCTCGCGGGAAACATCCAGACCGAGCAGAAGGAGATCGTACGGGCTTTTCTCCCTCCTCTTCACTCCCGACGGTTTGCCAATAGATTCCAAAATCTCCATCGCCCGGATGACGTAGGGCTTGTTGCGTCGATCGAAGGCAAGTGCCGTTTCAGGATCCTGCTCCTGCAGGCGTCGATACAGCAGTACACCCTGGTCACCATCGTACTCCGCTTCCAGTCGCGTTCGCACGGACGGATCCGGGCGCTCAATAAATTGCAGATTGTCGATGATCGCGCTCACGTAGAGCATCGATCCCCCCACAAGAAAGGGAATATTTCCGCGAGCATGAATTGCCGCAATCACCCGCTCCGCCTCCTTCTTGTACCACGCGGCTGTCACCTCCTCCTTGGGATCGAGTACATCGAGGAGGTGATGCGGAATGCCGCGCATTTCGTCCTTCCGTATTTTGCCTGTGCCGATATCGAGGAAGCGGTAGAGCTGGCGGGAATCTGCATTCACAATTTCAATCGTTTTCCTCTTTCCTCTTTCCTCATTCCACTCGTTCGCAATCTTCAGCGCAAACGCGGTCTTCCCACTCGCTGTAGGGCCGACGAGAACGAGGAGTGGCCCCGTGATCATCGTCAAAAAACCCACAATGTCGGATAGTCCTGACAACTCCATGATCTCCATGATAGGCCAGATGACAGCAGTTCTTCGAATTGTTTCGTTTACTTTACATTCCTCTGCACAACATTCTCTCTCTACGCCAACTGCCGGAAAACACCAAAAAATCCTATAATATCTTTGAAGTGAGATTTCAAAACCTACGCACTACCCCCTACTCCCAACCCTTCCCCATGCACCCCTCGATCTCCTCTATCGCAGACAAGATTGCGCGCGGGAATCTGACCCCGCAGAATTTCATCGTTCCAACCGTGATTGAGAAGACCCAGTTCGGGGAACGCGTGTACGACATCTACTCCCGCCTCCTCGAGGACCGCGTGGTCTTTCTGGGAACGGCAATCAACGATGATGTGGCGAATTCCATCATTGCGCAGTTTCTGTTCCTGGAAAAAGAGAACGCCAAGAAGGACATCATTCTCTACGTTAATTCCCCGGGCGGTCAGGTGACATCCACCATGGCAATGTACGACACCATGCAATACGTGCAGCCGGATATTTCGACGGTGTGTCTGGGGATGGCGGCCAGCGGCGGCGCGATCATCCTGATGGGCGGCGCTAAGGGCAAGCGCTTCGCGCTCGAACATTCCGAAATCATGATTCACCAGCCACTCGGCGGTGCGGAGGGTCAGGCGACCGATATTGCCATTCACGCCGACCACATCATCCAGACGAAGAAGATCCTCAATGCGATGATCGCGAAGCACACCGGCAAATCCCTGGAGCAGGTGTCGGCCGACACCGAGCGCGACAAATTCCTCTCGGCTGATGAGGCGCTCAAGTACGGACTCATCGACCGCATTCTGACGAAGAAGCCTGTGTAGTTTTGGTACACGGCACCCTACAATGGGTCCATGTTTACCGTAAAGAAGGTCTCCCCTCTCGGCCGCCGCGGCAGGATTGAAACGGCACACGGCGCCATTGAAACGCCATTCTTCTTCCCTGTGGGGACGGCGGGCGCGATGCGCGGTATCACGTTTGCGGATCTGCGGGATCTGCAGGCGCAGGTGCTGCTCTGCAATACCTACCACCTGCACCTGCATCCCGGCGAAGGTACGATTGCAGCGGCAGGAGGGTTGCACGCGTTCATCGGCTGGGACCGGCCGATCCTGACGGACAGCGGCGGATACCAGGTATTCTCGTTGAAGGGGCTCAGGCATATTTCTGAACGGGGAGTGGAATTTCGAGCGCACACCGACGGCAGCAGGCATTTTTTGGGTCCGCAGGAGGCGATGGAGATCCAGTGGAAGCTTAGGGCGGACATCATGATGTGCTTCGACGAATGTCCTCCATCCACCGCATCCAGAAGGGAGATTGAGAAAGCCCTGGACCGTACGCTCCAGTGGGCAAAAATCTGTAAGGTCACTCATGAACGCTTGAAGCAAACCACCCGGGCATCTCTCGCTTCTTCAGCCTCTCAGCCTCAGCTCTTCGGCATCATCCAGGGCGGACTTCATTTTGACCTGCGCAAGAAATGCGCGGAAGAACTGCAGGCGATCGGCTTCGACGGCTACGCACTTGGCGGTCTTGCTGTCGGTGAAAGCGAAGAAGACATGCTCTCCATTCTGCGCGAAGTCACTCCCCTCCTCCCAAAAGAGAAGCCGAGGTACCTCATGGGCGTTGGCGTGATCCATCAACTGAAGGCGTGTGTCGCGCTGGGCATCGACATGTTTGATTGCGTCCTGCCCATGCGCATCGCCCGGCATGGGACGATCCTCCTCTCCGACGGATCGGAAATCCGCATCACGAACGCCAAGTTCAAAGAGGATCACTCTCCCATTGATCCGGCCTCACCCTCCGATTTCAGCCGTTCACACCAAAAGAGCTATTTGCACCACCTCTTCAAGGTGAATGAGCGTCTGGCCGAAACCATCGCCTGCAAGCAGAATCTGGGCGTAACGCTGAAAATGATGCGTGACCTCCGCTCCGCAATGGATGGACACTAAGCGGAGATTTTCGTGACCTCAATCTCCGTGAATCCCTGACGGTGACCGTGAAGCCGGCGGTAGCGCTTGCGGCGATGCATTTTGTACACGCGCACCTTGGCGGCCTGACCGTGCGCGAGCACTTTCGCCTCGACGGAAGCCCCGCTCACCACGGGTGTGCCGACGGTAATGGCATCATCGCTCTTCGCGGTGAGCAGCACGTCCTTGAATGTGACGGTGCTCCCAAGCTCTGCATCGAGCGAAGGAACCTTCAATTTCATCCCCTCCGCAACTTTCTCCTGAAAGCCGGCGATCTTCACAACCGCAAACATGACCGCGAAAGTGTAGGGAAAGAGATAGAGAGGGGCAAGGAGAAAGTACCATTCCTGTCCTTCTCACCGTCCCGGCGTCGTTCATCCGCAATGGCTCATTAATCAATCAGCGCCGCTATCTCGCGCAGAAGGGCTTCTCGCAATATTTGCCGCAGAGAGGTTCTTCCTTTGGATGTCTTGAAGTATTTTTCTCTTCGAAGAGCGTCCTTCTTTAAGGAGTGTCCCTCAAAGTACAGCAATTCAAGTGGCAGGCGTTTGGCGGTAGATACGTTCTCGCCGCGCTGATGCTGCTGCAAACGCCGTTGCACGTCATTGGTGCTACCGATGTAGAACTGGTTATCCTTCTTACTCTGAAGGACATAGACGTACCAAAATTCCATAAGCGCGTAACTGTACACCCGGGGAAAGCCCAGTACCACTCGCTCTTCGGATCTCGGGTACTGGCCACAAACCAGTCGCAGAAAGGAATTGGCGTTGCCACAAACCGGAGCACGGGCGCAGCGAAGCTGCGAGTGCCGAAGACACCCGTGCGACTGGTTTGTGGCTGAGCGTACGGGACTGACCCTGACCCGGGCAGGTTTTCGAAGCCAATTGGAAGTATTGAAAGGCGACAATTCGGGGGGGTAGGGCAAGCGGGTCAGTCGGATGAAAATGAGACAAATGAGACAGTCGATCCTAATGAGTGTTCAAATAATTTGCTCAATTTTTGTGTCTTGTAATACCAGATTCGAGAATATGAAACACATCCTTCTTCGATTCTGAGAGAAAGGCACGAGGGCAACGGAAACGAGACTTCTCCATTAGTGAAACTGTAAGGAGACAGAGGAGAGACAATCAAGGCTGACCTATCAGGCGGCGAAATCCGCAAAATGAGAGGGTGGTTCTACAAGGCAATGGAACGTCCTTTTCCGCTTGCACTAGAGGCAATCAGCTCCCCCCTTAAAGATTCTTTTTGTAAAGCTATGTACAAACGAATAACTATCTAATTTGCATTTTTATGCGGAAGTTGACAAACATTAACATTAGTGGAAAATTAGTATCCAATATTTTTGCGAATATTGGAGGATTGTCGCATACGATCCTTGTTCTTTGTCATCATTGGCAAAGAGGAAAATCCATACCCATTTGGATCGAATTCCAGAGGCGTACTGTGAAAACGAATGACTACCAACGTACCGAACCCACTATTTCCACAGGAGGAAATGCCATGACAAAGATCGGCTCCCGCCCGATCAGTTCCGAACATCCCACACTGATTACTCATGTGGGAACGACGTTCGGTTACAGCAACCCGATCGACGAGCTGAAGAAAGCGCTCGTCGCGGAGAAACACGGCGTCCATGTCATCGCCGACGTGACCCAGGGTCCCCGCTGGCGCGAAGCCTTGCAGCTGCTGCGCGACAATCTCGAGATTCCCTTCACGGGTCTCCCGGGTTACTACATCGCAACGCAGAACGGCAAGAGCAGCCTGCCGTGCCCGCTCACGAAGAGCCACATCCTCGAAATTTCCGAGGAGACGCTCAGTCTTGGAGCGACCGGCATTACCGTCCATGCCTCGTTCCAGCAGAACCATGTCGAACTGCTGAAGAGCCAAGGACGTGCTTTTCCCTTCACGAGTCGGATTGGCGGCCTCATCTGGAACTACATGGAGACGACCGGAGAAGAGAATCCGTTCCTCCAGTACTTTCCGGATCTCGTGGCGCTCGCCAAGAGATATGATGCCGCCATCAGTCTTGGTCCCGCCCTTCGCTCACCAAGCGTGGTGAATGGAGGAGGGCTCGACGACCTCTTCCGATCGGAGATCGACGCTTCCGCGCCGCTTATCCACATGTGCCAAGAGGCAGGCGTGTCCGTCATCCTCGAGGGTGCCGGGCACATCCTGGTCTCGAAGATCCCCGAGTGGATCAGTTACACCAAGAGAGTCTGCCATGGCGTTGCCATGAGGGCTCTCCCTATGCCGACGGATCGCGCGATGGGACACGACCATATCTCGGGCGCGATCGCCGCTGCATTCATGATGGCGCAGGGCGTCGAAGTCATCGCGATCATGACGCGCGCCGAGCATCTCGGATTGCCGACAATCGAAGACATCGAGGAGTCGGTGATCACGATGCAGATCGCGTTCAATGCACCTCAGTGACGTGATGGTGAACTGCATCGACCCCTCTGGGGCCGAAAAAGCGTACTGGGAGCGCGCACGCGGCGGCACTCAACTCGAAGAGTGCACTATGTGCGGCTTCACCTGCCCCATCAAGAAGCGCCTTGGGCGGACTTGAAGGGCATTCTCTGTGATTCGATCCATACCAAGACTTCATTCCGATGCTCATGACCATCGGAACCAAACGACAGGAGAGAAAACCATGAACGACTTGAAAAAGCTGCTTGCCATTTGGCAAGCACACGAGGAGAAGATGCAATACTCCTTCTCACTCGTTCCCAGCGAGAACACACTGTCACCGCTCGCGCGGTGTGCGTTCCTCGCTGACTTCCAGAGCCGGTACTTCTTCGATGACGTGCGGCTCTGGGGCAATTGGGCCTTCCACGGGGGTAAGATCGTCGGTGACATCCAAACCGACATCTTGGTTCCGATCTTGAGGAGGCTGACGCGCGCCGAGCACGTCAACGTGAAGCCCATCTCCGGTCTCAGCTGCATGACGCTGGTTCTCGCCAGCTTCTGCCGCCCCGGAGACCGCATCCTTTGCGTCCCATCCGAAATGGGAGGCCACGCTTCCACCGTGAACGTGGCTGAGGCAATCGGCCTATGCGCCAGCATGATGCCAGCCGCGACTGCATTCGAGCTGGATCTCGACAGGCTTGCGGAGCAGATGCGGACGTTGCGTCCGAAGCTCATTTACATCGACCAGGCGAATGTCCTGTTCCCGATCGATGTGGTGGCAATCACCAGGCTGATGCGGGAGCATGCTCCCGAGGCGAAACTGCACTACGACATCAGTCACATCAACGGACTCGTCCTCGGAGGAGCACTCCCTAATCCCTTGGATCTGGGAGCGGCTTCGTTCGGGGGCTCGACTCACAAGACGTTGCCCGGCCCCCACAAGGGCTACGTCGCAACACCGGACGCGGGGATGGGACAGCTGATCGAGGACCACGCTGCTCATCTCGTCAGCCACCATCACACGTCCGACGTCGTGGCCTTCGCCGTGACGATGCTGGAGTTCGAGCAATGCGGCGGGCGCGAGTACGCCAGCCAGATTGTGAAGAACGCCCGCGCGTTCGCGGGAGTCCTGCACGATGCAGGACTCAAGGTACAGGGGGCTGATCGCGGCTTCACCGATACTCATCAAGTGTGGGTGGACGCGGCCAATGTCGGCAGCGCCAATGCGCTGTCGGATCGTCTCTACGAGGCAGGAATCCTCGTCAACGCGTTCGGGGGACTCCCCGGAGTGCCCCGCCCTGCCTTGCGTCTCGGCCTGAACGAGGCGACTCGTTACGGCCTGAAGGAGAAGGATGTGATCCTTCTCGCCGAAGCATTCGTCGCTGTGGCTAGGGGGAACAGTCCCTGCGACGTCGCACCGCGCGTGCGCCGCCTCCGGGAGCAATTCGCAACTCCCCGCTACTGCTTCGAAAGCTTCGAGAATGCTGTCATGCAAGTTCAACACCTGATTAAGGAGTGTGCAGAATCATGAAGCGATTGATCGAAGAAATCGTCCGTGGCGGCGACACGGAAGTTGCCGCCCTCATCCGGGAGGAACTCGGCTGCCAAGCCTCGTCCCTCCGCCTGATTCCATCCGAGAACTACGTCTCTGACGCTGTCGCCGCCGCAACGGCAAGCGCGTTCAGCAACAAGTACTCGGAGGGCTATCCCCACAAGTGGAAACAGGGCCAGCGTGTTCTGGAGAACGGCCGCTATTACAACGGCCAGCAGTGCAGCAATCCGCTGGAGAATCTTGCCATCCAGCGCTGCCTGCAATTGTTCGTGCCGGGGCAGGAGGGTGACTACCACGCCAATGTGCAGCCTCTCTCCGGGGCTCCGGCCAACCTCGCGGTGCTCAATGCCTTTCTCGAGGTGGGAGATACCTTTATGGGACTCTCCCTCGATTACGGAGGACACCTCACCCATGGTCACAAGGTCAGCGTGACCAGCAAGTTCTTCAAAGCGGTGCAGTACCAGCTCGACAGCAATGGCCTGCTGGACTACGAGGCCATCCGCAAGATGGCCTTGGAGCACCATCCTAAGCTGATCATCTGCGGGGCAACCGCTTACCCGCGCGTCATCGACTTCGCTGCGTTCGGCGAGATCGCGCGTGCGGTCGGAGCGGTGCTGGTGGCGGATATCTCCCACATCAGCGGCCTCGTGGCGGCAGGATGTCACCCCCATCCCTTCCCTCACGCGGACGTGATCACCTCCACCACGCACAAGCTCCTCCGTGGACCGCGTGGCGCACTGATCGTCTGCAAGAAGGAATTCGGAGCGGTCATCGACCGTTCCGTGTTTCCGGGGTTGCAGGGAGGCCCCCACATGAACGCCATCGCGGGTATCGCGGTCGCGCTCAAGGAGGCATTGAGCCCATCGTACCAAGACTACGCGCGGCAAGTCATGGCGAATGCCAGCTTCCTCGCTGATCATCTGTGCGAACGAGGCTTTCACCTCGTGAGTGGCGGCACCGATACCCATCTGGTGCTCATCGATGTTACCAAAGGGAGCGATGCCCTCCGCGCTCCGAACGGGACGGTCGTCGCCGACGCGGCCGAACGTGCGGGGCTCATCATCAACAAGAATGCGGTTCCCGGCGATGCCAAGCCGTGGAACCCGTCGGGCGTTCGTGTCGGCACGCCCGCTGTCACTACTCTTGGCATGAAGGAGAAGGAAATGGAGCTTACGGCGGCCTGGCTTGCCAAGGCTACCGCTGGCCGGGACGATGAGGCTGTTCTAGTCGCCATCCGTTCCGAGGTCGCCGACCTCATGCGGCGCTTTCCGCCTCCTGGCTCAGAAGGCAATCCGTGAGCAGTGCTGCTGCGAAGCGGCCCCGCTCCGACCCCTCTCGGTCTGCGCTTCGCACAGGATCTTTGTATCCTGTGCTTGCAGGCCACCGCCGGACATCCTTGTGATGTCCGGCTTTTTTGCGATGTAGTATGCTTCCCAATCCGTCGCTGTTTCTGGCAAAATAGTGCTGCCTCGGCATATTTCGCATGGATATTTCCTGGACAACGGTGGCCATAGCGACGGGAGCGACGTACGTCGCCGAAGTGTATGGATCGCTTATCGGCGGCGGCAGCTTTCTCGTCCAGCCCGTTCTGATCGCCTTCGGCATCCCGCCAGCGATCGCTATTGCAAACGACGTCGCGGCTTCAACGGCAACAGGTCTTGGTGGCATACAGAAGTTCCGAAAGGACGAGAGCCTCATCCGTTGGCCGCTCGGTCTCTGGATGGTGCCCGGAACGATCATCGGGGCACTCATGGGAGCACTCGTGCTGCCCTACATTCCCGCATCGTGGATGGAACGAGGCATCGGCGTCATCGCCATCGTGTCTGCTCTGATGATGTTGTTCAGGAAGGGCAGTGGCGCAGTACATCATAAGCTCATAAAGCAGTGGCGCTTTGTCGCCATTCCCCTCAGCCTTGCCCTTGGGTTCTACATGGCGATATCCGGCGCAGGCATCGGTCTTTTTGCGATGATCCTCCTTGTTGCGATGTTCGGTCTCACGAACCTTCAGGGTCTTGCCACATCAAAAGTATTTCTCTTCAGCGCCGGCCTCGCCTCCCTCGTCGGATACCTCTTCAGCGGCCTCCTCATTCTAAAGCTTCTTCTTCCGATGCTCTTTGCCTGCTGGCTCGCGGGCCTCACGGGTGGCTGGTTCGCCATGCGCGCGGGTGAGAAATGGATGAAGCCTATCTTCATTGTCGCGGTGATCGGCTTCGCCGGATGGTTGCTTGTAAAATGAGAGTGTACGGACAGAACATTCGAAGATTTCTATCGCTATAACGAGTTGGTGGGTGAATTTTTTGCAGGGAAAACGAATACGATAAAGTAAGTTATTAATGTTATGTTTTCGTGTAAACATTTTTTGCGAATGGCTTCTGTTTGAGAAAAACCAACGCACTTGCAATGGATAATCGGGCGAATAGAATTATAGATAAGTTCACTGACATGCGATCAAAGCTCTGAAGTCATTAACCCGACCGAAGATCCTGATTGCACGACATGGATGGCGAGGGGCATTGCAAAGCCCACTCGGCACTAGCCGCCTATCTGACTCAAAGCCCCAGTGGCCGCGAACTACTGAGAAGCGGTAGTGGAGCACTGCAACACCATCATTAGGTCTCTTTTGAGCCGATGGTACTGCTATATCTGCTTCCCTACCTCTCCATGTCTTCGCAACCACACAGTTTCGGAAGAAATCTCAAGATCGTCTACGTCCCTGTCGATGAGCTGCGCCAAGCCGACTATAACCCCCGCACGCATACCGATGGTGACGAGGCACATCTCACCGCAAGCATAGATACGTACGGCCCCGTAGAACCGCTCGTCGTGAACGCGGCACCAAAGAGAAAGAACATCATCATAGGCGGCCACTTCCGCCTGGAAGTCATGCAAAAACTCGGATACGAGAAGGTGCCAGTCGTTTACGTTTGCATTCCGGACATCAAGCGCGAGAAAGAACTCAATCTCAGGCTAAACAGGAACGTCGGCCGATGGGATCTGGAAAAGCTCGGCAGTCTATTTGATACCGAATTCCTGCTGGATGTCGGATTCGATGATGCCGATCTCTCGCAGATCTGGGACGACGCCCTTGCCACGGAGGACGACGTATTCGATGTCGACGCAACCATCGCAGAAATCAAGAAGCCGAAAGCAAAGCCTGGTGATCTCTACGATCTCGGCGGGCATCGTTTGCTCTGCGGAGATTCAACTGACAGGAAATTGATTGAGCGACTGGTCGGCAAGCAGTGCATCGACATGCTCTACTGCGATCCCCCATATAATATTTCGCTCGACTACTCGGCCGGTATCAGCAACAAGATGCAGTACGGTGGGAAGACGAAGGATAATAGAACGGATGATGATTATCGGGCGTTTTTGCAGAGCACCCTGACAAACGGGTTATCGGTCTGCAAAGAGCATTGCCATGTCTTCACCTACTGCGATCAGCGGTACATCGGCATGCTTCAGCAGATCTACCCAGAGTTGGGAGTCGACTTCAGGCGTGTGGTGCTTTGGATTAAGAATAACTTCAACATGACGCCGCAAGTGGCGTTCAATAAGTGCTACGAACCCTGTGTCTACGGTACACGCGGGTCACCCTATCTTTCGCCACGGGCGCAGAACTTCACCGAAATCCTAAACAAGGAAATCTCCAACGGAAATAGAACGATTGACGATGTTTTGGACATGATCGACATATTCCTCTGCAAGCGGCTGCCGACGACCGATTACGAGCACCCGACTGCTAAGAACCCCTTGCTCCACGAGCGTCCGCTTCGCAGGTGTACGAAACCCGGAGACGCTGTGCTCGACCTCTTCGGAGGAAGCGGTAGTACGCTGATCGCCGCGCATCAGATGAAACGGAAGTGTTTTCTCATGGAGTGGGACCCCGTCTTCGTCGACGTGATCCTGCGCCGCTTCGAGGCGGCATTTTCTATCAAGCCTACCCTCCTCAAATCATGAATACTTCTACCATCAAACACGGCGACATCATCCGACTGGGCGATCATTTGCTCCTATGCGGCGACAGCCGCGACGCCGATGAGCGGGAGCAGGAGCGAGCCGAAGCCTCCGCCGTTCGCAGGTGCGGGGGTGGGCGTCGCGGGGACGGAGCACGAGCCCGTGCCGGCGGCGCAGCCGGATGCGCAGCGCTCGGTCTGGTACGAGCACCTGCCTGTCGCCGCGGTGCAGGTGCCGTTGAAGCTGCGCGTCCCGGCGGTGCAGGAGTCGTAGCCGCCGCGCGCGACGCAGTCGCCGCGGCACGAGTCGAGGAGGCAGCCGTACTCGCACGACGCGTTCTGGATCTTGCTGTTGACGCACGCGGATAGGATTGACTGGCTCGCGCAGTATTTCTCGCCTTCCCTGCACGGTGC
>CAZVLZ010000009.1:0-5264 GCA_964628345.1 uncultured Candidatus Peribacteria bacterium
CTCGGAGAGGAGGATTCCGATCACGAGGAGGTAAATCATGTGTTGTTTGGGGAGGATACTGAGGTGTTTGGTGCTCAGGGTATGCGCAGTTCTCAGGGGAAGTGCCATAGGGCTATTATACATCAAAACAACAATTATTTCAATTTGTCAATACTCCTCATTTCCGCAGTGAAAATCATGGGAAAACAGGTAACGAACTTCGTCTCCAAACGTTTGGATATACACGGCACTCCGATCATGATGGAGGTTCCTCAGCTCCCATGGCTCCCTATCCGCTTTTCTTGCCCATCGATCCTGCGCCGGGTCTGCGACAGGCGGGGCGGGGCGGTGCGGAAAAGTGAAGACCCTATAGCCCATGTTGAGTGGTCCTGATGTTCATCTGTTTTGTGCTCCCATCGCTATGGCTCATGTCCGACATTCCGAGATTTTGCGCTTCGTCTGGCGCTATACCCGTTCCCACACGTGGTCCCTCGTGCTGATCGTCCTGCTCTCCGTCGTTTCGACGGGATTCTTTCTCCTGCAGCCATTTTTCTACCGCAGAGCCATTGATGCGATCACGCTGGCCCCGCAGCCGGATCTTGCCACGTTCTGGTTTGCGCTGGGGCAGTTCGTCACCGGGGTTGCCGTCGTGACGGCGGCGATCGTGCTGGAGCGGGGTGGTGGCCTGCTCCTGGGCAAGGTCGAGGCGCAAGTCATGCGTCTGGCGCACGCCGATGTCTTCTCCATCGTGCAGCGACACGCGATGGGATTTCACGTGAACCAGTTCGCCGGCGCGACGTCGCGCAAGATCACGCGGGGCATCGATGCCGTGGAGGGCATCCTCGACAAGGTGTTCCTCAATTTCCTGCCCACGATCATCCTCATGATTGGTTTCATGGTTGTGCTCTCCCTCATCGCATTCCCCGTCGCGCTCGTCATGTTCCTCGGCATGGTCATCTATGCGGGGATCTCGGTGTGGCTCAATCTGGTGCTCACGCGCGTCTACAACTGGGTGGACTACCAGGATACGCGGGTGACGGGGAACCTGGTGGATGCGATTGGGAGCAATGCGCTCGTCAAATCGTTTGCCGCGGAGCCGCGTGAGGACCTGCGTCATGGAACCATTCTCATCGAATGGGAGCGGCGTCAGTGGCTCTCTTGGGTGGTCTCCACGGGTGTCATGCTCGTGCAGTACCTCCTGCTCCTCGCCATCGAGCTTGCCGTATTCTGTCTGGCTGTTTGGCTCTGGTACCGTGGACGGTTCACTGCCGGAGGATTCATCATCCTCATTTTTTACATGGGGCAGCTATGGGGTCGTCTCTGGGATTTCGGCCAGAATGTCCGCGAGTACATCCGTGCGGTCTCGCGCGGGGAGGAGATGGTGGAAATCGCGCAGCGTCCGCTCGGCGTGCAGGATATCCCGCAGGCCACACCGCTCGTCGTCACGCAGGGGGCAGTGCGGTTTGACCACGTGCGCTTCGGGTACGAACATGGTGCCTCCCCCGTGCTCTCCGATCTCTCCATTGCGATCGCTCCGGGAGAACGCGTTGCGCTGGTGGGACATTCCGGAGGGGGCAAGAGCACGTTCGTGAAACTCCTCCTGCGTCTGTATGACATTCAGGGCGGCCGGATTGCAATCGATAGTCAGGATATCGCAGCGGTGACACAGGAGAGCCTGCGCCGTGCCATTGCGCTCGTGCCGCAGGATCCCATTCTGTTCCATCGTTCCATTGCGGAGAACATCGCCTACGGCAAACCGGATGCGACGCAGGAGGAAATCGAACAGGCCGCGCGCGCGGCACACGCGCACGAATTCATTGCCCTGCTCCCCAAACAGTACGACACGCTGGTGGGCGAGCGCGGAGTGAAGCTTTCGGGCGGCGAACGCCAGCGTGTCGCCATTGCGCGCGCACTCCTGGCCGATAAGCCCATTCTTGTTCTGGATGAAGCGACGAGCAGCTTAGACTCCCTCTCCGAACTCTACATTCAGGAGGCGCTGGGAAAGCTCATGCAGGGGCGTACGAGTATTGTGATCGCGCACCGTCTCTCCACCATCAAGCAGGCGGATCGTATCCTGGTGATGGACCAGGGTGCGATCATCGAAGAGGGGACGCATGAATTACTGCTCCAGAAAAAAGACGGGGTCTACCGGCATCTTTTCGAACTGCAGGCCGGCGGATTCATCGGCGAATAACGCCGCCTGCGTCAACACGCTTTCGCCCAAACCGTCTTTGCTGCATCAGGCGAGCAGAAAATTGAAGAGATAGCCAATGAGGATGATTCCGATCGTGACCGTGCCGAAAAAGGCCAGGAGGAGCGGGAGCTTGAGCACTTTCTTGAGGATCAGGGCTTCGGGCAACGAGAGCCCGACTACACCCATCATGAAGGCGAGTCCCGTGCCAATCGGGACGCCCTTGGCGATGAGCGACTCCACAATCGGCAGCACTCCCGCAGGATTGGCGTACATCGGGACCGCGACAAGAACGGCTGTAGGCAGGCTGAATACCCCCAAGCGCGTGAGAACGAACTCGAAGAAGTTGGATGGGACGAAGCCATGAATCACAGCGCCGACACCGATGCCGAGGAGGATGTAGGGAAGGATTTTTTTGAGGATGTTCCCTGCTTCGCGAAGGATGGAGGGAAATGCCTCGCGCAGTCCGATATGGTGCGTGACGGATCGTGATTGTCCGGCATGGGCATTCCAGACGAACTCCTCGACGAATCTTTCCATCTTGAATCTGCTTAAGACGAAACCGCCAGTCATGCCGATAACACTTCCGGCCGCTGCGTAGAGCACGGCGATCTTGAAGCCGAAGAGTCCGATCATGAGTGCGAAGGCGACTTCGCTGATCAGCGGGGAGGAGATGAGGAATGCAAACGTCACTCCCAGGGGGATTCCCGCTTTCAGGAAACCAATGAAGAGAGGGATGGATGAGCAACTGCAGAAGGGCGTGATCGCGCCGAAGACGGTGGCGAGAAAGTAATCAAGGCCCCAGAGCCGGTGCGTCGCCAGAAAATCGCGGATTCGCTCAATCGGGAGGTAGTGATTGACGATACCCGACAGCGTGGAAATGACATAGACAAGGATGATGATCTTGGCTGTGTCGTACAGAAAATAATTGACCGACTCTCCCAGGTGAGTTGCGGGAGACAAAGAGAAAACACCGTACGCCAGCCAATCGGCGGCAAGTTGGAGAGGAAAGAAGATGTCCATCGTTCAGCAGGAACCGCAGGAACAGCCTCCTCCCTCGCTTTGGTTCTTCGGGGAACAATCGATGCCACAGCAACTCTCCCCGCTGCAGCAGTCCTCTTTTCCATCCTTCTGTTCCCTATACTCAGAAAGAAGCTTCTTTATCGTCTGGATGTCCGGAACGGAACCGACCAGCACGGGCTTTCCGTTGACCGCAATCACCGGACTCGCCATCACGCCCATCGCGACGATCTTTTCGATGTCCGTGGTGTACAGGACTTCAGTGGAGAGTCCGAGCTCTTTTGCAGCGGACTTGGTCAGCTCGTGCAGTTTCTTGCACTTGGCGCATCCGGAGCCGAGAACTTCGATACTCATGATTGTTTCGTGCGCCATAGGATGTGGGTGAGGAAATGAAAATAGCGGGTCATGACGTTCTGATTGATGGAGTAGAAGACTTTGAGTCCGTCCTTCCGTGCATGAATGAGGTTCAGTTCCTTCAGGACGGAAAGGTGATGCGAAGTGAGATTCTGGGAGAGATCGAGATGCTGCCAGATTTCACAGACACAGAGCTCTCGTTCTTGCAGGCGACAGAGAATGCGCAGGCGGTTTGCGTCACCGATCGTGCGCAGGAATGCGGCGTTCTTTTTGAGGGCGTCGGTTGCGTGCTTCGTTTTGCAGCAGGCAGGAGCATTCATGGCGGATACAAGAAAACTATATCAATGAACATTGATTAAGTTACCCGTTGATCTGGCGACTGTCAATCATGCATGAGCACTTTCTGCACTGAAGTGTGTGTCATGGATATATCCTCCACCTGAGGAGGAGGTATTGACTCTCAGGCCATTTGGCAGCAGGTGCAGATTTCGGAATGAGAACACGCATTTGACGAAGAAGGAGGATCAAAGAATGCCAGAGATCCTCCGCTTCTCAGTAGACAATGTCCGATTTCCCGGTACCCTGTGGGGGCTATGCATTCCTCCAGTTTTCCTGCATCGGGTTCCCGCGCGTTTCTGAAGCCGGTGCTCGTCGGCATAGGCATCGTCGTCTTTCTCGCAGTGGTATTCTTCTTCGCCCGATCGTCCGGAAACAGTCTGCCCAATGGTATTGTGCTCTACTGGGGTGAGGGCTGCCCACACTGTGCCAAAGTGGATGCCTTCATTACGGAGAACGGTGTGGAACAGAAGGTGCAATTCGAGCGCAAAGAGGTCTACAACAACAAGCGCAATGCCCGCGAAATGGGCAAGCTGGCCAAGCAGTGCGGCTTTGCGACGGATAGCATCGGCATTCCTTTCCTCTGGACGGGGACGCAGTGCCTGACGGGAGACAAGGACATCATCGCGTTCTTCCAGCAGAAGTTATGACCAGGTTCCTCCGGCTCTTTCCTTTTGCGGCGCTCATCCTCCTCATCGCCGACAAGGCTCTTGCGGTCTGTCCCGTCTGTACCATCGCCGTGGGAGTGGGATTGGGGATTTCGGAACGGCTCGGCATCGATGATTCCGTGACGGGGGTGTGGATCGGCGGGCTGACGGTATCGATGGCCATGTGGAACATCGTCTGGTTCAACAAGAAGAACATCCACTTCTTCGCCCGAGATTTTCTCACGGCACTCGGCTACTTCGCACTCGTTGTCCTCCCGCTGCCATTCGCCTTCAGCGACATCATGGGACATCCGGATCATCTGCTCTGGGGAGTCGACAAGCTCCTGCTCGGCATCATCGCGGGTGCCGTCGCTTTCTACATCGGCGGATCGTGGTACCAACGCATCAAGAGCAAGCGCGGACATGCGCATTTTCCCTTTGAGAAAGTCGTGATGCCGGTCTTTCCGCTGATTCTGCTCAGCCTCTTCTTCTACTACGTCACCCTCTGATCCCATGACCGATCCAACCCCCGAGCAGCTCAAGGCGTTCATCGACAAAGTCGACAACATGAAGAAACAGGAGAAGATGGATCTCTCCTCCGATCAGGATCTTTCGATCGCGATCATGAACCTTGTCTCTATCGAGGAGCATTTCTTCTTCACCGGCGCCAAGCTCGACAAGCCGGAGTACTAGGACATGATCAAGGATGTGCGCGAAATGCGTATGTCGCTCTTGAA
>CAZVLZ010000009.1:5274-27054 GCA_964628345.1 uncultured Candidatus Peribacteria bacterium
TGCGCCTGATGGAAGTCGGGACGAAGCAGCTGGGAATGGGCAAGAAGGACGAGGCCTACGATCTCTTCACGAAGGCCTACAACCTCTACTCGCTTTTCTGGGGACTCAACATGAAGCTCCTCAATGTCGGCGATATCAAGAAGATAGACGATGGCGCGCTCAATAAGCAGGATACGGAGAAGAAGGGGTTCATGGGGGCATTGGGGGCATTGGTGAAGAAAGTTATCGATTGTTGTATTGAGTAGGAGCTTTGGGCTGTTAGATGTGAGCTGATAGGAAGTGCCCTAAAAGCTAGCAGCTATCAGCTACCAGCTCACTTCGCCTTTGACAGATGCAATATCTTGGCCAACACTAAACACACTTACTGCATCCGTATGATTTTCTCCCCGCTTGCCGGAACGCCCACCGTCACTCAAGGATTCGGACAGAACAAGGATCTCTATCAGCAGTACGGCTGGCTTGGCCATAACGGGTTCGATTTCGGCGTGCCGGAAGGGACCAAGGTCTTCGCGCCGCATGACGGGGTCGCTACGGTCAAAGATGATGGCATGACGGGCTACGGCAAGTACGTTTCGATTGACGGGCCGACGCGCCGCAGCACTCTCGCGCACTGTTCCAGGATCGCCGTAAAGAACGGCCAGTCGGTGAGTCAGGGCGACCCCGTTGCCCTGAGCGGCAACACGGGCAGCTCCACCGGTCCGCACCTGCACTGGACATTCAAGCTCCTCAAGAATGGCGTCGTCCAGAACAAGGACAATGGCTTCGACGGAGCCATGGATTGTTCCGAAGTGACGCGTCTCTGGCAACAGCAGAACGTGCACCAGCATGCGCAGTTTGCGGACAGCGCCCAGCCGTATCTCTCACTGACGCTTGAGGCGAATCAGTACATTAAAAACACGACGGGTGCCTGATGCCCCTCACCCCGGCCCTCTCTTTTTCACTTAACCTCTCCCCCTAGCCCCCTCTCCATGGGAGAGGGGGATGTGTGTGTTTGTGATTGTTTCCATCCATGTGCACTCCCCTTCCTCTTGTGGAGGAAGGGGTCGGGGGGATGGAGGTTATTTCCATTGGTTATTTTGCCACGAACGCCGTTGCTCCCAGCCACGCCAGATCGAACACCGCCTTCATGGTCTTCGTGAAGGTGGCGCTCTCCACGATGATTCCGAGCAGTTCATCCGGATTGAGTGAGACCACTCCCACGGCATTCCCGAAGAGCAGGATCTCGGTGTCGAAAGGGAATTGCTCGCGGTTCACGAGCAGGATCTCGATGAGGGATGGATCGTAGTTCTTCGGCAGAAACGGCTCGATCGCCTTGACGCTCTCGACGGTATTGGGCGAGAGGTAGCGCGCTTTGATACGGCGCTCGAAGCGCTTCTTGGTGTATTCGCGGAAGAACTCCGGAAAGAACCCGGTGACCTGTTTTAAGTTGGTGTAGCCGAGAAGTTCCCCTTTGGCCGAGAGGGATTCCAGGAACACGCGCTCGACGCCGTCGCGTCCTTCATACGAGCGGATCTTCGGGCGGAACCCGTGGGGACTCAAGAGCGCCTTGAGATCGGGGATGAGCGACTTCGCAATGCTCACCTTTTCAAGTTCCAGCTCTTGCAGACGCTCGGGCGGTTCGGGGGCGAAGCACTTGATGCCGTTTCGGTTGTACTGGCTCAGGAGTTTTTTCTGCAGGAGCTTCTCCAGCGTGTGGTAGCAGCTGACGCGGTGCACTCCGGCTTTGCGCGCGATGACGGAAACCGCTCCACCGTTCACCTCGAGACAGGCGAGATAGACTTTTGCTTCCTCATCGCTCAGGCCAAGTTTTTGCAGGTCACTCATCATGCTGTCATCCCGAGCGCGGTCGGGGGATAGGGTGAGAACGTCATGGTTCGACTACGCTCACCATGACAGCATACCACTGTTGTAGAATATTTTCTACACAATTTGTGTATCAGTTTATGGCTTCATGAAGCGCAAAAATTGAAATTAGCCAACAGACTGTTGGACAATAATGACTATACGTTTCAAACTTAAGATGCTGGGGCCGGATTGTATGCCCAGCATTTTTTGAATATGCCTGCCTGCAAGCACTGCTCATCGGCGTTCGAGGTGACCAAGGATGATCTGGCGATGCTCGATTCCTTAAGTCCGGTGATCGGAGGGCAGAAGCTCCCGATTCCTCCTCCCACGCTCTGTCCTGACTGCAGGCTCCGGCGCAGGCAAACGCATGTCAACCATGTCAACCTCTATGAGCGGAAGTGCGACCTCACGGGCGCGCAAATCATTTCGAACATCCATCCTGCTTCGCCCTACAAAGTCTACGCACAGGAGGATTGGTACAGCGACAAGTGGGACCCGCATGACTATCAGAGGGAGTTCGATTTCTCACGGCCGTTCTTCGAGCAGTGGAAAGAGCTCTTCGATGTTGTACCCCGGCCCAATCTGATGACGGGCTACGAGTTCGACGAAAACTGCGACTATACGAACTATGCCGGCAAGAATAAGGATTGTTATCTGATCTTTGATTCTGACCAAAACCGGGATTGCTATTACTGCTATAGCTGCAACCAGTGTGTGAACTGCGTCGGGTGCTTTCGCACGAGGAAATCGGAGCTGTGCCACGAGTGTGTCGATTGCGTGCAGTGCTATGGCAGCACCTACCTGCAGGATTGTGAGAATTGTTCGGACAGCATGTTCCTCAAGAATTGCACGGGCTGCAAAAACTGTCTGATGTGCTCAAATCTCCGGAACAAGGAGTATCACGTGGAGAACAAGCCCGTGAGCAAGGAGGCATTTGCGCAATTCCGCAGCATGCTCGCGTCACGTCAGGCGATCCGGTCCGGTATCCAGCGTTTCACAACAATCAAACTGGAGTTTCCGCAGAAGTTCATGCACGGCGTTCAAAACGAAGACGTTGTGGGCGATTACCTCGTGCACTGCAAAAATGCGTACCAGTGTTACGACAGCGAGGATCTATGGGATTGCCGATACATCTATCAGGGATTCATGCCGCTCAAAGATTGCATGGACACGCACGAATGTGGTGATGCAGAACGGGGAATGGGGCCGTTACTTTCCTCCGTCCCTCTCACCCTTCGGCTACAACGAATCCCTTGCACATGAGTATGTGCCGCTCTCGGAGCAAGAGGCTCGCGCGCAGGGCTTCTATTGGAGGAATGTCGTCGAGAAGAAGCCGGAAGTCCCGAAGACGATTTTGGCTTCCCGCCTGCCTGATCGCACCGAGGATATTCCCGATGATGTTGTCCAATGGGCGATTGTGTGCGAGCGGACCAAGCGGCCGTTCAGGATTCTCAAGCAGGAGCTGGATTTCTACCGGCGCAGAAAGCTGCCTCTGCCGCATCTGCATCCTGATGAGCGTTATGACCGGCGGCTGGCGCTCCGCAATCCCCGCCGTCTCTGGAGCCGTAACTGCATGAAGTGCCGGAAAGAAATGCAGACAACGTATGCTCCCGAAAGGCCGGAGATCGTCTACTGTGAAGGGTGCTACCTGAAGGAAGTGTACTGAAATTTTCCTCACCCCCAGCCCCTCTCCCCCCATCCCGACACCTGCAGGGAGAGGGGAGAGCCGCATCGCGTATTTCATTGAGCACTGTTGGCAATGCATGAAGCACTTGATCGTTCTTGAAGCGCATAATTCGGTATCCCCGGCTTCGAAGCTCGTTCTCCCGCTCATGATCATACGATTTTTGCCCTTCATGAACCGAACCATCGAGTTCGATGATCAGTTGTCTTTCGACGCACAGAAAATCGACAACAAACCAACTGATGGGTACCTGGCGACGGAACTTCATCCCAGAGCACTTCTTTCCGCGTAGCGCGTTCCAGAGCAAAGATTCTGCCTTTGTCATTCTACTGCGGAGCTTCACCGCGTAGAGCAGCTTGCTCCGTTTTTGCTGGCGGTGTGTTTCTTCATACATAGCACGTAACGATAGGATTATCTGTAGCTCGAATCAATTTCCCCCCTCCCCGTGAAGGAAACATCGTGGGATGGGCGGGGAGGGGGGAAGGGGGGTGAGGCAATTGCAGCAAGGTCCCGAAAATCATTTACAAAAGGGTCAAAATACTGAAGAATATTGCTTAAATGGCCAATCTGCGTTACCTCCACATCGTGGTTCCCCAAGGGACCAAAGAGAACAGGAAACTGGAATCCAAGTTCCAGGATCTCCTAGTGAGCCTGCGCAACACCGTAACGGGCGTGCGCTTCAGCTTCGAATACTTCGGCTACGAGCAGTACACGTATTTCTACGTCACCGTCGATGAGCAGTATAAGGAGACGATCGAGGGTTTGATCTACGCCACATTCCCCGATGCCGAGATACGGGAGACCAAGGATTTCACCGATCTCCTTAAGACGGATCAGCATCACCTCGTCGGCTGCGAACTCGTCTTAAAGGAATCCGACATCTATCCCATCAAGATGTATCCCCGATTCGAGGAGGACTCGATGTCGCGCCTCTTCTCTGTTATCAGCAAGATCGAGAGCGGGGAGCAGGTATGGGTGCAGATCATCGTGGAGCCGCAGGCGGACGATGCCGTCTACCACTTTCTGCGAAGCTGGCGGTACCGTTTCGCCAATCTCCACCACTTCTTCTCCATCCGCGACAGGCTGCGCAAGGAAGGGCGCAAGGGCATTCAGACGCTGCGTCACGATGCCGCGAAGGACAAGGAGAAGACCAAGCCATTCACGGTCTCCCTCCGTTGTGCGTACCTGAGCAAAAACTTCGAGGAGGCCGCCCGCAAACTCGAGGCGGTGAAGAACAGCTTCTACCACTTCAACGATTCGGACATCAACGGCTTCACGGCCACCAAGGCTGTATCGTCGGCATCATTCCTCCGGAAGTTCAGGGAACGCCAGCATGCGGAGAAGTACATCATGAGCGCCGCGGAGGTCGCCACGCTCTTCCACCTGCCGAACTCCGACTACGTGCACCACATCGTCCACGTGCTCGCGCGCAAGTCCGATCCGCCGCAGGATCTGCCGCGTGCCGGAGAGAACAGCGTGAGCACCTTCGGGATTACCAATTACCACAATAACTTCGTGAAGTTCGGCGTCCGCCTCGATGACCGGCGTCGGCACCTCTACGTCGTCGGCAAGTCCGGTGTGGGGAAGAGCAAACTCCTCGAGCTCCTCATCAAGGAGGATCTGGAGCGGGGGAGGGGCGTTGCCGTGCTCGATCCGCACGGCGATCTCGTTGATTGTGTCTTGAAGCATGTGCCCAAGAGCCGCATCGAGGACGTGATCCTGTTCGATCCGGGCGATACGGAGTATCCCATCGCCTTCAATCCGCTCGCCAAAGTGGATGAGGCATACAAGATGCAGCTCACGATCGGCTTCTTGGACATCTTCAAGAAGCTCTTCGGCGACAACTGGACGTACCGCCTGGAGCACGTGCTCCGCTACACCACGCTGGCCCTTCTCGACAGCCCCAACACCACGGTGCTCTCGATCCTGAAGATGCTCAACGACAAGAATTACCGCCAGAAGATCGTGGCGCGTATCCAGGATAACGTGGTGAAGAGCTTCTGGGTCTCGGAGTTCGCCGCGTGGAGCGAAAAATTCGATGCCGAGGCCATCACGCCGCTTTTGAACAAAGTCGGCCAGTTTGTGGCAACGAATATGATCCGCAATATCATCGGTCAGCCCACGGCTCAGTTCGACATCCGCGACGTGATGGATAACAAAAAGATTCTGCTCATGAAGGTCAGCAAGGGTCTGCTTGGCGAGGAAAATTCATCGCTCATCGGTTCTATGATCATCACGAAGATGTACCAGGCCGCCATGAGCCGCGCCAACGTCGAGGAATCGCAGCGCCCGGATTTCTACTTCTACGTGGACGAGTTCCAGAACTTCGCCACCGACACGTTCTACGAGATTCTCTCCGAGGCGCGCAAATATCACCTGAACCTCACGATTGCCCACCAGTACATGGGTCAGCTTTCCTCCAGGATTCGCCAGACCGTCTTCGGCAACGTTGGTTCCATCATCAGTTTCCGCGTGGGCGCGGAGGATGCCGCCGTGCTCGAGAAGGAGTACGAGCCGATCTTTAAGGAACGCGACATCATCAATCTGGGCGTGCGCGAGTTCTACGTGAAAATGTCGGTGAAGGGCGAGATCCGCGAGGCCTTTTCGGGTCGCACGGTGGACGTGCCGAAGCCCAAAGACGACCACACGCGCGACATCATCGCTCTCTCCAGAAAGAAGTACTGCAAATCGAAGAAGGAAGTGGAAGAGATGCTGCGGAAGTGGGATGAAGCGGCTGCGGCACCGCCGAAGGAGGATGAGATTTCCGGCGTGGAAGAGAAGTTCGAAGAGCCAATCATTTAGGGAATGGGGAATAGGAAATAGGGAATAGGGATTGGGACTTGGGACAGGGGGAATGTTCGGCGTAAGCTATTGATTTTTTGTGAAAAAATAGTATAATATGCATAACACCTCACATGAACACCCCTTGCACATCCATGCCTGACGCATACGCGTCGCACTCCGACAGCCCGCTTGAGCTGCAGAGTGCTATACACACAGAACTCCAGTGCGCGCTGAGGCCTGCTCCGGTGCGTTTTCGCGGTGGGCCCGGAACGCTCGCCCTCTTTGCGCTGACAGGGTTCTTCATGTTCGGTTTGGGTGCTTCCATTGCCCTGTTCCAGCACGGGGATCGGCTCCCCGTCTTCGCACGACAGGTTCCCGCGGGCTTTGAGCGCATACAACTGAGTCCCCGGAATGCACGTTCACTTGTCGAAGAGCGCGAGGGGGAGCGTCTTCATGGGGTCGGGAGTGCGCCCGTCGTGCCCGTTCCTCTCCCCATTGTAGAACCTCCTCCCGTATCATCGTCTTCCGCTTCATCCGTGTCCTCCGTTCCTGCGGAGGAGCAGGTGCCCGCGGAGGTTCCTCCTGCCGTGGAACCGCCTCTCCCGCTTGTTCCCGCAGAGTCCGTCGCGCCTGCGGAGGAACAGCCAGTGCCCCAGCCATCCGAGGAGTCTCCCATTCCCGTTAAGGAATCTGTCCCGCCGATCGAGGAGATCCCCGTGCCGGTTGAGGAGCCAGTCAGTCCTGCTCCGTCTCCTGCCCCCGCTGTCGGTCCTTCCATCCCGGATGAGATCGGCGTGTTCTTCACGCAGGGGAGTGTGAAGAATGAGAAGTACTTCCTCGAAACGCTGGATCGTCTGAGCACGCTCACCGGATCCGCGCTCGTCTTCAATGTGAAGGCCGGCACCGTGCACTTCGCCGCGTCCGCGCCCATGGCGGAGGAACTGGATCTCATCAACCCTTTCTACGATCTGCCCGCAGTCATCGCCCAGGCGCGCGCGCGCGGCGTCACCACGATCGCCCGCTTTGTGGCGCTCAAGGATCCCAATCTTGCGCAGACGCTGCCCGCCACGCAAATCCGGCATCCGATAACGGGTCGCAGCATTGGCAATGTCTGGGTCGATCCGTCGGACCCTGCCGTCATCTTGCATAACGAACAGATCCTCGTTGCCCTGGTCGAGGCCGGCATCGATGAGATCAACCTGGATTACATCCGCTACCCCACTGAGTACGCTCAGAAGAACATCGGTCTTTCGGGTAACGAGAAGGCCGACCGCATCGAGGATTTTCTGAAGATGGCACGCCGCGTGATCGATGAACACGGCGGAAAGACGAAGCTCGGCATCTCGACGTATGCGATCCTGGGCTGGAATTTCCCCGTCAACTTCGAGCCGCTGGGTCAGGACATCGCACGGTTCGCGCCGCTCGTGGACGTGATTTCCCCCATGGCCTACCCCTCCACGTTCGCGCAGGGCGCCTACTACAATCCCGCCAAGCACCCCAGGAGCCGCATGTACTACCTCGTGTACCGCACGCTCACGGGATACCGGGAGCTTCTGGGGGACCAGGCCTGGAAGCTGCGGCCCTGGATCCAGGGGTATGGCGTCACGCAGAAGAACCTCAAGGACGAAATCGACGCCGTATTCGACAGCGGCTCCTGCGGATTCACCATCTGGAACGCCAGCAACGAGTATAAAACCTTCCTGAAGATGCTACCGGGCATTAAGCGGCCAAATGGCTGCAGCTAGCCAATCTGTCGAAGAAAGTATCTTGACTTGGGTCGCGGGTTGCCTAGAATGCCCGCAACTTTTTCTCTCCCATGCTCGAATTTTCCTTTGCACCGTTTCAGAGCAGTTACCGGTCGCGACGTACCGATGTTCCACATGCACCCGAGGAACTTCCCGGTTGTACGGAGATCCAGAGAGAGATGCCGTTTTCCAGCGAACAACGCTCACACATGGAAGCCATTCTCCGGCATCCAGGTTCCGGAGAACGTGTAAAAATCGGCGTCTACGCATACTCCAGGCAATACCTGGAGCGTTTATTGGCATTGTCAGGCAACGGTGTACCTCATGCTGCAGAGGTTCGGTAGAATCCTGTCATGTCACTGTCTTCTCGCCGAGTCCTCTTTGAGGACGATCATCTCCTTGCCGTGAACAAACTCTCCGGTGAGCTCGTCGTTGCCGGTGCTGGTGCGTCCGACAAGCTCTCCCTCCTCGATTTTTTGCGGAAAGACTATCCGGGCTTAAAACCCCTGCACCGTCTCGATTTCGAGACATCGGGCGTCGTCCTCTTCGCCAGGACGAAACAGACGGCGGATGCCGTTCTCGCCTCCAAGTTCGCCGGATGGAAGAAGACGTACGTCACGCTGGTGGCAGGCCGCATGCCCCGCCCTCAGGGCATCATCCGCACGCCGCTTCCGGCGCGGGGGAAGGGAACGGTTCCCGCAGAGACGGCTTACCGCGTCCTGCAGGTATTCGCCAATTCCAGTCTGGTGGAGGCGGACATCGAGACGGGTAGGCATCATCAGATCCGTCGGCACTTCGCCTCGATCGGCCATCCGCTCCTGCTCGATGAGGAGTATGGCAACAAAGGCATCAACCGCGTCTTCACGCGGGAGTTTCGGTTGCACCGGTTCTTCCTGCACGCCGCCCGGCTTTCCTTTCCGCACCCGGTCACCGGAGAGCCGATCGTCGTGGAAGCGCCGCTGCCTCGGGTGTTTGAAGAGGTTCTGAAGCGGTTGAGGAAGCTTTAGAAGTGCTACACTCTTCCCATGCGTGTTCTCTCCGGCATCCAGCCGTCCGGCTCCCTCCACCTCGGCAATTTCTTCGGTTCCATCAAGCCGAATCTGGAGCAGCAGGGCAAAACGGGGGAGAGCATCTTCTTCGTTGCGGATCTGCATGCCCTCACGACGGTGCAGGATGCTGCGATGCTGCGCCAAGCCCGGCAGGACATCATCCTCGATTACCTGGCGTGCGGATTCGATCCCGCAAAGGCCATCATCTTCTTCCAGTCGGATGTGCCGGAGCATGCAGAATTGAGTTGGATTCTCTCGACGGTCGCTCCCATGGGACTCCTGGAACGGGCGGTGAGTTACAAGGAGAAAGTGCAGAAGGGAATAGCGGCGAGCGTGGGGCTCTTCACGTACCCCGTCCTCATGGCGGCGGACATCCTCCTCTACGATGCCACGCATGTGCCGGTTGGCCGCGATCAGAAGCAGCACGTGGAGATCGCGCGCGATCTCGCCATCAAGTTCAACACGGCATTCGGCAAAGACACCTTGGTCGTGCCCGAGCCGGTGATCCGCGCCGAGGTCGCCGTGGTACCCGGTACGGACGGCCAGAAGATGAGCAAGAGCTACGGCAATACCATTCCGCTTTTCGGTGAGGAGAAAGCCATCGAGAAGGCGATCATGGGCATCGTCACCGATTCCAAAGGAGTCAGTGAGCCCAAGGATCCCGAGAAGTGCACCGTCTTCCAGTTGCATAGGCTCTTCCTCTCGTCTGCCGAGGCCAAGGCTCTCGCAGAGAAGTACCGCGCGGGCGGTCTCGGGTATGGTGAGGCGAAGAAAATGCTCTACGCCGAGTATTTGAAGCAATTCGGTCCTCTCCGTTCCAGGCGCGCTGAGCTCGTGCGGAATCCTGATCTCGTCGGATCGGTAACCCGCGAGGGGGCCAAACGGGCGCGCCTCTATGCATCCAAAACGATGCAACGGGTGCGGAAAGCCGTTGGATTGCTGTGAATACGCAATTCTGCTATACTGGAGAGATTCCTTCCTCCTCCCCATGAAGCGCTGCAGACTCTCCGTCTACCTGACCACCGGTGTCCTCATCGTTGCCGTCGTCTTCCCGTTGGCGACGGCCTATCTCAGTGATGGGCACTACAGCCAGACGCTGCAGGATCAGGCATTCGGAAATCAGACGCAACTCAAGGCAACGCGCAGGGCACTCACGCGGCTCAATGCGCGGTGTGGGCGGGAGGGTGAGGAACCGACCGCCGTCTGCGAGGCCTACGCCATCGTGCAGAAGGAGTGTCTTGCCCGCCAGAGCCAGTACTACGAGAACACGGGTTGCCCCACGATCAATGACATGGCTCGCATCGCAGCCGTGCAGAGCGCCATTGAAATGAAGCAGCCGATTCCCGCCATCGGCGAGGAAGCGACTTCATCCTCTTCCTCCTCCTCCGAATCGGGCCATGCAGCCGCCCTCACCATCCAGGATCTGAGTCCGTCGGAGCGGCTGGCTATGCGTCGCGCCGTTCGAATCAAGTACTGTTCGAAGAAACTGCCGCAGGCTCTGTACCTGCTTTGCACTTCTCTCGTGGATCAGGAAATGAATGAGATTCCGACGGGTCTCATGAACGATCTGCAGCAGAATCGGTTGAAGCAGGAATCCACCCAGCCTTCTACGCTCATGGATCGCATCAAGATGACGGTGCCGGTTGAACGCTAGGAGTACGAAGAATACGAGGATGACAAAGAGTACGAGGAGTTCGATTGTCCCTCCTGGTCTTCCTGGTACTCTTTGACTTCTTCGATTTTCTCCTTGTTCGTGCAGAAGGCATTTCCCTGTATCATGCTTCTTGTGCATCAAAAGCTCATTCTCGCTTCTGCCAGTCTCCAGAGGAAGCAGCTGCTGGTCGGACTCGGCATTCCGTTCGAGGTTTGCGTGACGGGAGTGGAGGACGAGAGCGATGTCACACACAGGGATCCGGTCGAACGGGCGCAGTTCTTCGCACGGCAGAAGGCCGAGCGCGCACGCCAAGCCCACCCGGAAGCGTGGATCATCGGCTGTGACACGCTCGTGGTGGCTGCAGACGGCACGCTCCTCGAAAAGCCGCGGAGCGAGGAGGAGGCACGGACGATGATTCAATTACAGAGCGGCACGACGTCCCTCGTGCATTCCGGACTCTGTATCATCAATCCGCAGGGGGAAGTCCAAGAGGACTTGTCGACATCTGCAGTGACATTCAAGATCCTTTCGTCGCAGGAAGTGGACTGGTGGATCGCAACACGGCTCTGGGAAGGGCGGTCCGGCTCTTTTCAGATCGACGGGTCCGGTCAATTGATGATCGAGCGGATCGAGGGAGACTGGTCTTCGATCGTGGGATTGCCGATATTCCTCTTGGGGGAGCTTATGAAGAAGGCGGGGTGGGATCTGATGGTATAACGTATTCGGTATTGCGTATCTCGTATCATATTTTTGTTGAGCATACGACATTCAAAATACGTGATGCGAAACACGAGTTATTTCCGGAACACAAATGTGCACAGTTCATCGAAGATCGGCTCCGTCGAAGCAACGCAGCGCACGCCGCCACGGGGATTATTGGGATCCATCAGCTCGGTGCGGGAGCGTCCTCCGGCCTCTTCGATGAGCAGGCAGGCTGGTGCGACATCCCACAAGTGGACGCCCTCGAAGAAGACGCCATCGTTCCTGCCCTTCAGAATTTCCGCCATCTCGGCTGCGGCGCAGCCGTAATTCTGCAGTGAGGAGCAGCGCGGATGTGTGAAGGTGATCACCTTGTCCGTTCCGCGCGATTTGCCCCCTATGTTCGTGCAGAGGATCGCATCGTCGAGATCACGCGTCGCGCGCAGATGCGTGATCCGGGTGTCGTTCCAAAACGCACCTCCTCTGCGCGTTCCCCAGAAGGAATCCTTCCGGGCCGGCAGTTCCATGACGCCGAGGACGCTCTGTCCGTTCTCCTCGAGCGCAATGATGCAGGCGAACTCGTCCTTTCCGTGCACGTAGGGTTTGGTGCCGTCCAGCGGGTCGATGATCCAGAGGAACGGGGAGGCAGGATCACCCAGTCCTTCCGCTCCTGTTTCTTCTGCCAGAATGCGGTGATCCGGATAGGTGTCCCGGATCATGGCGATGATGGTGGATTGCGCGGCACGGTCCACGTCCGTGACGTAATCGGTGATTTCCTTCGGTTCCACCACGAGGCGGGCCATGGATGTCCGTTTGTCCATGGCGATCTTCGATCCGGCTTGCGCGGCACGTCGTGCGAGAGCGAGTGCCTGTGTGCCGTCCAGAGGGGACGTCATTGATCGGCGTTCGGCAGATCTTCGCCCTCACCGACTTTCGTGAAGTCATCGCCCAGATTGCTGTCGTCCTGCTCGGGGAGCGGCTGCTCGGATGGGGGAACAGGAGCGGGCTTGCCGTCGTTGTCGTCGTCATCGAACCGGAACATGGGAAGGGGTGGGAAGAAGATAGACCATGAGGATCATGAGGAGGGATGAGATGCGGGAGAGGGCATGTACGCGCGTACCGGGGATCATAGCACGCGTGGAGATGCGTCAGGAGGATGTCAGTGCGCGTTCTTTCTCGGTAAAGAGGAGAACCGTTTCGACGAATGTGGCATGACTCCACGCGAGCGGGGCCACCGAGAGCGGTTCGCCCGTGATGGGGTGCACCTGTTCCGCAAGGATGCCTGTTTTCGATGCGCGCTCCGCCGCCCATTCGAGAGCTTCTCGGGCCGGCTTGAGATCATCCAGAGTCTTCGCCTGTGCAATGTGCCACTGTGCCTCCCAGAGTGTCGTAATGATCCAGGGATTTCCCGGAACCTCAGAGGTCAGAGGTACTTTGGCCTGGTAGGTGTCGTGCGTGAATCGCGCCAGACCTCCAATGTTCGTATGGACGGTGAGCGACTGTTGGATCTGTTCCATGGTCGAGGTGACGCGTGGATCGCTTGCGGGGAGCACGTTGAGTTTCCAGATGGCAGCGGTGCTCGCGTCGATCGTGAGATCCCGTTCCACCGTGCGCCCGTCTTTGCGGCGGATCATCTTCATGAAGCGCTTCTCCTTCTCGTCGTAGAGATGGAAGATCAGCGCCTGCCGCGTTTCATCGGCGGCGGTATGGAACCGTTCGGAGTGCGTGTGATGTCCCAGGATCTGGCAGATTTGCGCGGCCGCGTGCAGACCGGCTGCAACCGTGGCGACGGTGTACGTGAACACGCCGCGGTGTTCCTCCCACGGATCGTAACTGGGGAGGGGCAATCCCGTGCCATCCTCGCGGAATTCCGTGAGAAACTGGCCTGCTTTCTTCACGAATTTCTCGTACATTTCCTGCAGGAATTCGAAATCCTGTACGTGCTCGAAGTGCTTCCAGAGCGCGTAGATCACCAGCGCGGTCTCGTCTTCCTGAATGGGCATCTGCGCCTCGCCTCCGCTGTACCACGGATGCCACGAGGAGCCGATCGATCCGTCGGGATTGTACTTGTGGAACAAATAGCCGTCGGGTGTCTGCACACGCGCGCAGAATTCGAAGAATCTTCGTGTCACTTCGTGGAATTGTGCCTGATCCATTGCGAGCGAAATGAATGCTCCATCCCGCGGCCAGATGTAAGTGTAGGTGTCGCGGTTGAATGTCATGATGTCTGCGTCCGCTGCTGCCACGATGCCTCCCGCATTGTCCGCATGCAGGCGGATGAGGAGCAGGCTCCTGCGGTAGAGATCCACAATTCGCTCACTCAGCGTTCCGAACGACTGCTGAGGCATGTGCACGAAACTCTTCCAGTAATTGTGACAGTTGCTCTGCAGGCGTTGCTGTCCCTCCGTGATCACGATCTGATGCAGATGCACCACCTCCTCGAGATTTTTGCCCATGCAGAGCCACATCGTGACGGTGGTGTCCCTGTTCGATGGCACGACGGCATGGATGCCCACGGTCGAATCCACCGAGCCCTGATCGATAGTGGTATTGCTGAGCACTCCGTCTTCCGCGTCGCGCCAGGTGCCTTCGAAGCCCTGGTAGTTTGCCTTGCCGATCGAGTAGCTGCCGAGGCCGCAGGTGCCCAATTGTTCTTTGCTGTGCAGCACGGACTGGTACTCTCCCGAGCCGATCCGCCCGGTGACGCATGCGTCCTGGTCACTCGTCTCCCCGCCGATCAGGAAATAGCGTGTCTGTCGGTAGTGAATGACGGTGTTCGTGAAGGGTTCGTAGAAGGCAGTGTCTTTCTGTTTGTCGCCGTAGATGAACAGGTTGTGGTGGAAGTAGACGCGTATTTTTTTCTCTGTTCCATCCAGGCTGCGGATGCGGAAATTGCGGATGAGAATGTTGTAGAACGGGTGGACGTAGTCTTCGGCGATGAGTTCGATCCCCAGATGATCGTTGCGGAGTTTCGATTCGCCCACCAGGGAATCGGCCCGGTACCCGGGTTCCACGGACCACGTCGGATCCGCGAACCATGCGAATCCTTTCCCTTCCACGAAGATGCCCGTGCGGTGCACGTTTCCGTACCCCGTGTGATCCTCCATGCCCACATGGGGGAAGTATAGGTCACGCATCTGCAGCCGGTTGTCGAATGCGGCGAGGACGGAGCCGTTGCCGATGACGAGGGAGCGGGGCATGTTTAGGGATGAGGGATGAGAGTATTAGGGAGTAGGGCGATTTTTGAGACGTCCCGACGGGACGTCTTTACGTTTTTTGGTTGAGGCTCCCCGGAGGGACGCCTTTATGGGTTCGACGCGTGACTTCAGATCGCACAGGGCGTGGCTGTAGCGGCGATAGGCTTCGTACGGCGAATCGTACGGACTGAAGTACTTGTGCACGTCGCCGTCGTTCCAGTACTTGGTGCACATGTAGTAGAAGTGATCGGAGGTCTGCAATCGGCGCCACGTGCGGATGAGTTCTTCGTTCCCCGTTGCTTTGACCAGCGGTCCCAGTGCATGAATGGCTTCGAGTGCCGCAATCTGGATCTGATTGCCCTGCCATGCCGAGAGGTCACGTTCGGTATCGGCCCACGAAATAATAGTATGTGCATCGTACACAGGTGAGCGATTCTGTTCCCATGTGTCGATGACCCGCGAGGGTGTGGCGCATTGCACGCCGCGTTCCTGCCAGATGCGGGGGAGTGTTGCGAGGAATTCAAAGATACCGGTGTCCTCCCACTGATGTTCGCCGAAGGTTTCGTAATCCATGAACAGGTTCACGCTGTGTCCTCCGCCGCCGAGCAGCCAGTCGGTGAAAGTTTCCGCATGGAGCGGGAAGCCCACCCAGCTCTTGTCCGAGAAGCGAAAAGCCACATCATCGGAGAGACGAAAGTTCTTGAGCAGGACGAAGATGTCTTGCGCGCGCTTCGCCAGCGGCCGATGGCGCGCAATCACGTTCTCCGTGTGCCGCGGCAGACGGAAGTGCGGCGGCATGTACGGCATGTTCGGGCTCCTGCCTTGCAGGAGGTGATCGGCACCTTCGGCAAGGATCCCCTTGAATCCCATGAGCCGTGCCGTCTGGGCCAATTCGTTCGAATAAATCAGCTCCGTATTGCGAAAGATCGACGGCGTCATGCCGAACAGATCCTCGATCTTGCGGATGTGCAGCGTGACCTGCTCGCAGAATTCTTCGGTGTCTTGAATGGACGACAGGGAGTGGTAGTACGTCTCGGCGAGGAATTCGACCCGGCCAGTCTTTGCCAGATGTTGGAAGCTCTCGAGAACGTCGGGACCGTACTCTTCGCACTGGTCCAGAAAGACACCGGAGAGGGAGTAGGCCACTTTAAAATCCGGGTATTGTGCCAGGAGTGAGAGCATCAATCTGTTCGCAGGCAAGTAGCACTTTTCCGCAACTTTTCGAAAGACCGAACGGTTCTTTGCATGGTCGAAGTAGTCCAGGGTATTCCCCCTGCCCACTTCCGTGATCCGTAAGTCGCGGAGGCGATAGGGTTGATGGACCTGGAAGTAGAGACAGACGAGGGGGGACATATGAGGGATTGGGGATTGGATTATCAGGGAATAGGGATTGGAATATTGGGGATTAGGAGCGGAGGAGGTTCTGATAAATCGAGACTACTTTTTCAGCCTGGTTCTCCCATTTCAGCTTCTGCAGCACGCGCGGAGCTTCTGAGATGAGTTGAGAGGCGAGGGGAGTTTCGCGGAGGATCGTCAGCACGCAGTCCGCCATCTTTGCGGTGTCCCAGAAATCCACTTTGAACGCATGGCCGATCACCTCACTCGCGCCGGATTGTTTGCTCAAAATGACGGGAGTTCCTTGGGCGATTGCTTCCAATGCCACGAGTCCGAAGGGCTCCGAGAGTGACGGCATGACGAAACAGCTTGCCTGGCTGTAGAGTTTCCGCGCCTCGTCGCTTGAAACTTTCCCTGCGAAGACCATGCAATCCTGCAACCCGAGTTTGACTGACTGATGGACGAGAGAGGGGAGCATGTAGCCGTCCCCTGCGACGACGAACTGTACGTTCGGGTCATGTCGGTGCACCATGGATGCCATTTCGAGAAAGTGCATCGGACCTTTTTGAATCGTGAGGCGTCCGAGGAACAGTACGATTGGATTTTTGATTGGCGAAGCAGTGGTGATGTGTGCGTGTGTCTCATTGACGTGATGAGCTTCGTCACTGCCGTTGTGTACGACGGAAATCTTGTCCGGAGTAATGCCGTAATGCTGCGTCAGGATGTTCTTCGTGTAATTGCTCACGGCGATGATGTGGTCCGCTTGTTCAAAGCCCCAGCGCTCACGTCCATAGATCCATTCATTGGGATGGAAATGAGTGCGATCCAGTTCCGTGGCGTGGATGTGCGCGACGAGCGGTTTGCCGTGGTGCCGCGCGGAACGCAGTCCTGCTTCATAGGTCATCCAATCGTGCGCATGCACCACGTCCGGATGCAGATGTTTCGTCACCTCTACGCTCGTTTCGGTGAACACGTGGACGGCATGACCGAGGTCTGCGCCATAGATCTGCTCCGTTTCACGCGGGACGGAATGTATCCGTTGTGCGTAGAGTTCCGGAGAATCGTACGGCATGAGCAGACTGGCCACCCGGATCTTCTGCACGTGATGTTCCCGCGGACAGAGGATATCAATTTCGTCCGGCGATCCGTCTGCGGCGAACGGAAGCACCAGTGTGACTTTCACATTCTGATTTACGAGTCCTCGCACGAGCCCCTGACAGGCCACACCCAGTCCTCCCAGATGACGTGGGGGGTACTCCCAGCCGAACATGAGTGTATGGAGGGACATGGATGTTTGTTTGCTCGCGCACGCGTGCGAATAATCTCATGATTATACCACAAATACCCTTCGGCCTGAATGGTGTGAACGTTGCGAGAACGTAAAATGATGGTGTGGATTTCTAGGCTTTCGCAAGTTCCAAAACATGGCCCTTGATGACCTGCAAAACTGCGTCCAAATCCTCGTTCACAATGATGTGATCGAACAGGTCCGCGGCGCGGGTGAAGTAGTCCAGGTCTGCCTGGGCATTGAGGAGCCGCTCCTCGATTTGTGCGTCGGTTTCGCGGCCACGAACACGCAATCGGTGCAGCAGGTGACTGAGCATTGCCCGCTTGCTGTTACCGGGGGGCAGCAGGCCGAAGGAAAGGATGGACCGCCGTCCGAAGTAACCGGCAAGTCCCTGCAGGAGCTGCATTTCCGTCACGACGACAGGGAGCTTGCCCTGTTCCCAGATCGCAAGAATATCCGCTTTGCGGTACCCGTAGGATCGTTCTTCCGAATCGGAAGGCAGATGCGTCCACGCGACGAGCGCTCCACTCTTCTCCATCCGCTCAAATTCCTTGGGGGTGACGTAGTCGTACTCCTGATCGTCTCCTTTCTTTGGAGCACGACTCGTGACAATGGGTACGTTGCTCGTAAAGTCGCTGAGCATTTTGGTGAGCAGGAGAGAGATCGTCGTCTTGCCCACTCCCGACGGTCCCGTAAAGGCCAGAATGTAACCGGGAAATTCTTTTGCTTCAGATGTGGTTTCCGCCATGCGCTCGGTGAGTTCGTACGCGACCTCGTAGAGACGCAGTCCCTCGGGATTCACACGGCTTAAATGCATGCGGGGGATCACCACCTGACCGATTTTTGGTTTACTGTCTCCGGCCAGCACCCCGAGGACGCGCTGTCCGTCCGAAAGTTCGATGAGCCCGACACGGCGGGGACGATCCGGGAAACCTTTTGGGGGATGTGTGACGGTCGTGAACGAGAGCAGGGTGCCCGGGAGCAGCCGCGAGCGTCTGCGGGCGAGGGCACGGGCGGCGAGAGCGGGGGAATCAGGCGTGCGCATGAGGAGAGTGTTGAAGAATGTGGACGCAGCAGGTGGCACCGACGCCGCCGAAATTGTGGGCGAGACCGAAGCTCTGGCCGGATGTTTGCAGTTGCTTGCTGATGTCGATGATCTGTTTGATGCCGGTGGCCGCGACCGGGTGCCCGCAGGCTTTCAGACCCCCACTGGCGTTCACGGTCATTGGTTTTCCCTGTTCATACCACCGGATTCCTTCGCCGGGTTCCGCAAATCCCATGTCTTCCAGTGCGATGAGTGATGCGATGGAGAAACAATCATGGAGTTCGAGATGCGCGATGTCACTCGTCGAGATGTCCGCCTCGTCCAGCGCGCGTTCCATGGCGTCCTTGGTGGCGGCGAATGAGGTGATCGTTGGCCGGTCCGCGATGCTCACGGCATCGGTGCTCGTCTGTGAGGCGGCGATACGAATGGGAGAACGGTGTTTCGTCGAGAGGATGCAGGCGGCCGCCCCATCACTCACTGGGGAACAGTCGAGGAGCCGCAGCGGATCCGCCACGAGCGCGCTCGCCCCGATCTGATCGGGGGTCATCTCTTGCCTGAATTGCGCGAAAGGATTCTTGACGGCGTTGCAGTGGTGCCGTGCGCTCACGAGGTTCAGCTGTTCGCGGGTGAGGCCGTACTCGTGCATGTAGCGGCATGCCACGAGCCCGAAAATGCCCGGAAAGGTGAGGCCGGACGGAGCGTCTTTCTCGCTGTCCGCTGCCCCCATGAGGGCTGTGGCGATTTCATCACTTGTTGCGTCCGTCATTTTCTCGGCACCCACGACGAGCACGGTCTCGGCGCGTCCGCTCTCGAGGAGGGCGCAGGCCGTGTGCACGGCGATTGAACCCGACGCGCAGGCCGCCTCCACGCGGAGGGCGGGGGGGTGGTGCGGGAGCAGGGAGGAAGCGATGGCGCCCAGATGCGCCTGTCCGTTGACGGATTCGGCCAGCATGTTCGCGACGATGATGAAATCGATATCCAGTGCCGAGCAGGGAGCAGACGTGATGGCACTGTCCACTGCCTCCTCGATTAGGGTGAAGAGGCTCTTACCCCACCATTCCCCGAACTTCGTCTGGCCGATTCCAATAAGCGAGATGTCCTTTTGCATGGAATGTCTGGAGGAGTCTACACGGTCTGTCTCTCTCAGGAAACCGTCGTTTTCTCGGAATTTCTGCGGTATTCCCCGTAAGAGATGTAGTGGAGGGGGCGGTTGTCTATGGGCAGAGTGGGGGCATCCCGAAGCATGGTCAGCAGGAAGGCGTCTGCCCCCGCGCCCGATCCGTACGACACGAGCAGGATTTTCTGGTTTTTCTTGGCCTGCCGCAGTACGTGCGCCAATCCCAGGAGCGAGCAGGCGCTGTACGTATTACCAATGGTCGGTACGATGAACCCTGCCTGCATCTGCTCCTTTGTGATTTTAAATTCCTTGGCGATCTTCGACGGAAATTTTGCATTAGGCATGTGCAGGACGACGTGGTCCATCTCGGAGAGTTTTGTTTTCGTGATGTCGAGGATGCCGGTGAGCGCCTGCCGAACGTGCAGAAAGTACCCCGGTTCTCCTGTGAAGCGCCCTGCGTGGGCGGGGTAGGGGGCTTCTGCGGTGCGCCAGAAGTCCGGCGTGTCGGTCGTGAAGGAAATCGTATGTTCGATGCGGCACAGGGCATGTTCGGATGAATCCGGTCCCACGACAATCGCCGCCGCTCCCGCTGCAGCCGTGTACTCCAGTGCGTCGCCGGGTTTCGCTTGCGCTTTGTCTGTGCCGATGGCTAAGCCATAGGTGATCTGTCCGCTCCGGACGAACGCATCCACGATCTGCAACCCGGCGGTTCCTGCCTTGCAGGCGAACTCGAGATCCGCGCAGTACGAGAAGGGGTGCAGATCGAGTGCCGCGGCCAGCATGCCGCTCGTTGGTTTGACTGCGTAGGGATGAGATTCGGAACCGGCAAAGATAGCCGAAATTTCGGAGGAGCGGATGCCCGCAGTTTCTATGGCCTGCTTCCCGGCTTCGAACGCGAGCGTGAAGCTGTCTTCATCGGCCCCCGCGACTGCTTTTTCTTTTACTCCGAGGCCGCTCAGTATTTCTTTCGGGTCTCTGCCCCAGTGTTTCGCAATTTCCTCCACCGTGATGCGGTTACTCGGGATGTACATGCCGAAGCCGACGATGGCGGAATGGGCCATGCATTGTGAGTGTAACAGAAGCAGGCAGTTTCAAGGTTTATCGGGCGTGTTTTTTGTGAGAAGAAGCAAGTGTTTGCGTTGCCTGCGCCGCAAGCAGGCTCAATTCGCCGGCGAGGACGGCTGCCCCGATGGTTTCCGCGAGCTGCTGCGGAGCCCGAAGGCTCGTTTTTGGCTTCAGAATGAGAGAAAGGCACTGATTTTGTGCAGGCAGAGCCGTCCCGCCGCCGCGGGTGCCCACGAGGATTGCGGGCAATCGGACGGAAATTTCGATGCCATCTTTCGCGGCAGAGACTGTGGTATCGGCCAGTGATCCCTCCACGGTGTGTGCGCTATCCTGTCCCGTTGCCAAGTATAGGGCAGCGACAATATTCGCCGCATGCAGATTGCTGCCAATGGCTCCGGCAATGTGCGATCCCACGCGCAATTTCGCATCTGCAACCGCGAGCATTTTCTCGGGTGTGGTTTTCAATATATCTGCGATAACGGAAGAGGGGATCACCGCGCTCGCAATCACTTCGTAACCGCGGCCGCGGTCATGCGTGCGTCGGCTCGGCTTCTTGTCACTGTCCACATTGGCGGCGATCGTGATGAGTTCGGCATCAAGCTCCCCTGCGAGGAAATCCCCGACGGCCTGCGCCGCGATCGTCGTCATATTCATGCCCATGGCCTCTTGGGTATCGCAGGAAATCGTGAGGAAGGTATACCCGTCGGATTCATCGATGTCGTAGCGCAGAATTTTCAGATGGTGGCTCGTCGCTTCGCCGATTTTTTTCCATGCGTCCTCACGAGAACGGATTTCTTGGGTGTACGAACGTATTTCCACATTTTTCGGCTTCAGGACGATCGATCGGGACATGCCGTGATAGACGGATTGCAGGCGTACGCCTCCGATTGTCGTCAAAACTTTGCATCCGCGGTTCACACTCGCGACGAGTGCGGCCTCGGTTGTGGCAAGCGGGAGGAACACATCTGTTTTTTCGCCGGAGCTAGAAGTGATGGCGAGCGGACCGGCGATGCCGACGGGCAGGGGAACAGAGCCGATCATCTGTTCGCAGTTCTTCTCGTCGGCCTGACCGATGTGTTGGTCGTCTGTGTGCAAGATCGAAAGATCCACACCCCATTCCGCTTCGATGCGCGCTCTTCGCTCATCGCAGCGTTGTTCCGCACTGAGGCCGTCGGGAAGATTACGGAGGTCCACGGAAAATGATTGTAGCGTATTGACGCTGGTTTCTCCTTCTTTCTCTTGTCTACTCGACAAGAGAAAGAAGCAAAGAGAA
>CAZVLZ010000010.1:0-4659 GCA_964628345.1 uncultured Candidatus Peribacteria bacterium
GCCTCGGCCGTCCCGTGGTGGAACCGTACTCCCCTCCCCGCGTACGGAGCCGGTCACCCGTCTCCCCCGTGACTTCGGTCATGAAGTCCCCTTCGCCGACCCGCGTGCAGTACGCCTTGGCGACCCCGATACAAGCCGTAAGGACACGCGGCGGCAGACCCAAACCCTGCAGAGCACCCGCACTGGTGGTCTGACTGCTCGTGACGTACGGGTACGTGCCGTGATCCAGATCGAGCAGGCTTGCCTGCGCCCCTTCGACGAGGAGCGTCTTGCCCTGCTGCAGCTTGTCATGGACGAGCTGGACGGTATCGACAATGCGATCTTTGAGCAGCTTCTGCGCCGGCGCGAGAGCAACCAATTCTGCCTCGATATCCACCGTGACACCGTACAGGCGCTTCACGCGCTCGGCATGACGCTCCAGAATCGGGCGCATGTCACCGAGCAGGCTCTGCATGCGCGTTCCGTCCCGTGACGCTTTGTCCGTGTACGCCGGCCCGATGCCGCGCCCCGTGGTGCCGATGCCCTTTCCTTCCCGCTTGCGTCGCTCCTCCTCCAGTGCGAGATCGATGGCTTTGTGAAACTCAAACACGATGTGTGCTTCTTCCGAGATAAAGAGTCGCGGAAGAACATCAATGACCGCTTCCTTCAGCAGTCGGATCTCTTCGAGCAGCGTCGGCAAATGCAGCACCAAACCCGACCCAATCACGACAGTGGTATGAGGATGGAGCGCACCGGATGGCAGCAGATGAAAAATGTGTTTTTTGCCCTTCACCACAATCGTGTGACCGGCATTCGCGCCGCCACACGCTCGTGCAACGGTGTCGTAGTGTTCCCCCAACAGATCAATCACCTTGCCCTTCCCCTCATCTCCCCACTGGGCACCGATGACGGCACAGACGGGACCGAGGGATGCGAGGAGTTTTTGCACGAGTACACACTATCAATGTTCCCTTCCCTTGAGAAGGTGGTTGCCATTCTTCCCGGAACCGAATGCCTGACGAATCTTCATAATGATGGGATTGCGGGCCACCTCCGGATCCTCCTGAATGGCCTGTGGATCTGGCGCTCTCTCCGGCATTGGTGCCGGAACCTGGAAAGTTTGTTGCCCCTCCTGGTGCGAGACCTCTGACACGGTATCTATTCTATGCTCCATACAGCCAGCTCCATTCAACTATTCAGATGAAACCCTGCTGATCCGCCTCGCACTCGAGCACGATCCCCGCGCAGCAGGGGTGTTCCCGGGCCTGCGCCGTCACTCGCTGGAGCACGTCGGTGCCGTCCTTGCCGCCGTAGAGTGACAGCTTCGGTTCAAATTCCACCACTTCCCGTTGCAGTGTTCGACCGTCTGGAATGTACGGCGGATTCGACACGAGAAGAAACGGCTCCTTGAGGTCCCGCACTGGATCAAGATCCTTCCCTTCAAGGAAACTCACACAATCAGTGATACGGTGAAGATCGGCATTCCTCCGCGCGACGGAAAGCGCCTCCGCACTCACATCGGTTGCGATCACCTGCATATCCGGCCGTTCCAGTGCGAGCGTGATCGCAATGCACCCGGAACCTGTTCCCGTATCCACAATGACGCGGGGATGCAGATGTGGTCGGAGCACCTGCGACACAATGACAATGCCGGCATCAGCCTCCCGAACGGCTGCGCCGGGATGAGCGAGGAATGCGAGCGCGGCGCGCACGAGCTCTTCCGTCGCAGGTCTGGGAATCAGCACCGCAGGAGTCACCCTGAAATCCCTGCCGAAGAATTCACGCATGCCGGTGATGTACGCCACGGGCTCGCCTGTACGCCTCCGGTCAAAGAAGTGAATAATCTGAGCGCACTGTTCCTGAGCAAGTTGTTCCTCACCATGCGCAATGATCCACGCACGGTTCCGCTTCAGCGCGGCCGCCGCGAGCACTTCGGCCTCCAGAGGAGGCAGGCCGCTTGCACGGATGAGTTCCCCAATCGTCATGACACACAGAGGGACTCAAAAACCTGCAGGACATCGCGTTGTCGAACATCAGGATGATAAAGAGCCTCCACCCGCTCCCGTGCAGCGATCGTCTTCGACTTCCAGGAGGACGGATCGTTGAAGTACTCCCGCAGCGTTGCAGCAATTTCTGAAGCTTCCGCTTGCGTCACCCGTACCGCCCTGCCTCCGTCCGCGATCACCGGCAACATGCCGCGATCCGTCACGATGAGGGGCCGACTGCGCGCCATCGCTTCAATCGCCGTGAGGCCGAATGGCTCCTCCCATACCGAAGGAACGACGACGACATCCGCGCCGTCGTAGAGTGACGGCATCGGTTCGTCCCAACGCGCCACGTGGATTCTGCCCGGAGCATGTCTGGCGCCGTCCTCCAGTTCCGCCTCCACTTCCCTCCCCTTCCCCTCAAAGAGCGGCGAGCCGGAAAAAACGAAATGACAGCTGATCTCCGGGAGCAGCTTCGACGCTTCGAGGACCAACCGCTGTCCCTTGTTCGGCGAGAAGCGTCCGGGCACGAGCACGATTGGGTGCGCGTCCGTGATACCAAGCACAGAGCGCAGGCGTCCCGGATTCATCGGAGCTTCGAGGAATTCGCGGGAGACCCAATTGCTGATCGTACGGACATTCTTTAGGCGGGAGAATGGCGCGGCGACGAACGGGGAAATGGCAATCGCGGTCGTGTGCGGGAGATGCAGGAACGAACGGATGAGCGCGTTCTCCAGTTTGCCGTACACGTTGTGCAGGTAGAGAAGGGCCGGCTTGCGGAATTTCCGCACCCAGGTGCGTGCGATGGCAAGTGTGCGCGGACCGTTGACGACGATCAGATCGCACTCCTGCGCCAGCGAATGGTGCGCTTGTGCAGCACGGCGGGAGGCACCGAACGCACGGAGCAGAGTCCACAGGGATTTCGGCCCGTCTCGCATCGCAGGCATTGTGAGAACGTGAACCGCTGCGCCGGCATGACGCACGGCATCCGCGAGCGGACCCGGAGGACACAGTATTTGCACATTCCACCCACGCGCACACGCTGCCTGGACAAGATCGAGAAGGATCCGTTGACCTCCGCCAATTTCGCCGTACTGATCGAGGAAGAGAAGGGCGGGTGCTCGTTTCGACATGAGTGCCATCGTACCAGACAAGAGGAAGACGAGGAGCGCAAGGAGTACAACGAAGATAAGGATAGTAAAGATTCTTTGTTCTCTTTGTACTCCTTGTATTCCTTGTACTCGTAGTCATCCTCGTCTTCCTTGAGCACAAGTCCATGAGTACACTGGAAAGACTTCCCTCCCTTTTCCCTATGGATCGTCTCAGTCAGATTCTGCCAGGTGTCCTGCAATCGAAAGGTTTGAAGCAGCACGCCGACGCTGCTCTGATCCTGCACCGGGCTCGCGCATGGATTGCAGAGTATCTCCCGAACATTCGCACATCGGTCACGCCACGTTCGATGCAGGAAGACGGCACGCTGCTCGTGGAATGCGACGATGCTGCGTCTGCACAGCAATGCCTCGACGCTCTTCCGCATCTGAAGGTCTTTTTGCGCGAGGAATGCGGATTTCTTCCCGTTCGCACCATTCGCCTTGAACGGACACGCAAGCATGCATGAATCAAAAACTTCAAGGAAAGCTCTATTCCCGCTTGCACGCAGGAGGTCTCTCTCTTAGACTCCGCTGGCATCTGATTCATGCTTATTATTCGCTTACAGCGCACCGGCCGGGAAAACTTGCCCACCTACCGTCTCGTCGTCGCCGAGAAGGCCCGATCGGTGAAGGGCAAGTCCATGGAGATCATCGGACACTTTCTGCCTGCTCGCAAACCTGCCGTCCTCGAGGTGAAGAAGGACCGCGTGGAATACTGGATGCAGCGCGGCGCTGCCGTCAGCAACACTGCGGCACGCCTGTTGCAGAAGGAAGGCATGAAAGGGATGGAGAAGTACATCGAGCGCTACACCAAGAAGAAATCCAAAGGAGAAGAGCCAGCTCCCGCCGAAACCGCACCTGCGGCAGCCAAAACTCCTGAGATCGCAAAAGCAGCTCCCGAGGCCCCTGCTGCGTAGGGTGCTTCCCAACCGCACGCAACACGACTAGACTTGCCGATATGTCAGACGACACAACAACACTGCCGGGCTATGACTTCCTCTCCTACGTTCTTTCTGCGCTTTGCGAGGATAAGGATCAAATGGTGATTGAGGGGAAGCGGGACGAGCTCGGCATTCTCCTGACCATTCGCGTGAGCGAGCGGGACATGGGTAAATTGATCGGCAAGGGCGGGCAGACCGTCAAGGCCCTGCGCACGCTGATCAGGATCATCGGAGGCAACGCCTCCGAGCGCGTCAACCTGAAGATTCTTGAACCCGACTTCGCTCCGTCCCGCGGAGCTACGCCGGGCAAGCCTGATTCAGCGGTCTCTGCCGCCTGAGTCTTTTCTTTCCCCCTTTTCTCCGATGCTCCGCGAACTCCTCGAAGGCGGCAACGCCATGGAAATTATCTCGGTCTTCATCGCACTCGCTCTGATCGCCGCCACGATCCTCTCTCTGGTCTTCATCATCATCGGCGGCATTTCGTTCATTCTCTCCGGCGGCAACGAGGAGAAGATCAAGAAAGCCGTCCATTCCATCCGTTACTCGATCATCGGACTTGTTGTTGCGTTCATTGCCTACTTCCTCGTCCTCTTCATCCTCTTC
>CAZVLZ010000010.1:4669-13979 GCA_964628345.1 uncultured Candidatus Peribacteria bacterium
GCCTGATGGACATTCCCTTCCAGCTTTCCTTCACGGACATCATCGACCTGATGCAGCAAATACTGGATACCATGAGTGGTGGATGAGATGACCGGGCTTCGCGACCATTATTGAAAGCGCGCCGCAAGGCGCGCTTTTGCTGTTCGTGGTGAAAGGTTCTCTCAGACAAAACTGAATTTTCTCCTCAGGAAGACGGTCTGCGCCATGCCCGCGAGACCCGACAGCGCGAGGAAGATCGCATCGAATGCGGCACCCGTGGGCGGCAGACCGCGCACGACACCGAGCCGAGTCGTGTACACCTTCTCGGTGAGCGAGATCGTCTCGAGACCTTCTCCGGACGCCAGGACGACGTTGTCGATCTCAAACCCATGCGGAGCACGGACGGAGATTTCTACGGCGTACCGGACGGTCCACACCTGACCGGGCGCAAGTTCCGGAATATTCCAGACGAGCTGGCCGTTCTGCATCTGGCCGCTCTCGGCGCCCACGACCGTCATGAAACGGCTGTCGAGCCGGTCTTCAATGCGCACGGAGCGGAACGGATGGTCCGTGGTATTGCGCAGCGTGATCGTGTACGTCACGGTGTCGCCGGGCTTCACTTCGGTACGATCGGCCGTCTTCGACAGGAGGGCAGACGGTCGTCCGCCGCGCGCGGGGGCGCCCGCCACCACCGCGGTGTGATCCACGCCCACCAGGCCCTGCGTTTCCGCAGTCATGCGCAACGTCGCACCGATGGGAGCATCCGTCCGCACATGGCCGACAAGGGTCAAGACGCGCTCGCCGTGGGGACTCACGGTGAGGTTGTCCCACCGCGCATTATTGCCCGTCCAGATGCCGCCGTTCGACGCTTCCATAAACTCGACGTAGGTCGGCAGCGCCGCATTCACGGACAGCCCCGTGGCGAGAATGTCGTCGTTGTTCTGCAGATGAATCTCGTACACCACCTCGGAAGCAGGAGCGACCTCGCTCACGTTATCCGTCACCAGAATGGCGAACCCTTCGATGACCGGCTGGCGCTGCACGACGGTTGTGTCACCGGCGGGGATGCCGTCGACCGATGCCTTAAAGACGATGCTGGTGAAATCCACGACACCGTGGTCCACGGCGGCCATGATCTCGAACGTTCGCATGTCACCGGCGCGGACGAGCTGGTCGGTCCAGCGGATTGATCCGTTCTGTTCCTGGTACTGCCCCGTGGCAGCGAGGAACAGGAGTGACTGTGGCAGTTCGCCACGGAGTTCGAACGTGCGATCGAATGTCGAGGTATTCTCGACCGTGAGGACGTACCGGAGCTCTTCATCGGGTCCCGCGTAATCCTTGCCGTCGCTGACGCGCAGCAGGAGTTCCGGAGGAAGCGGCACCACGCGCGATCCCGCAATGACAGTCATATCCGCCGCACGTTCCCCATCGCAGGTCACCTCGGCCGCCATCCTGCCTCCGACTTCGGCATACGGGTCCACGGAGACATTGACGACGAGCTGCCGTCCGGTGACCGGACTCACGGCGACATTAGTCCACACGATCGTATTGCCCTCACGCCGACCCGCATCACTCGCTTCAACGAGGTTCGCATACGCCGGAAGCGAGAGCGAGACATCCGCGAGTTCCACACTCTGGGAATCCGAACGCACCGTCACAACGTACGTGAGCGATCCGCCCGGCTGCACGGAATCCACTCCGTCAGTGAGCGTGAGGAAGATCGTGCGCTCATCGGATGCCAGAACGGCAGGCGACGGAACGGAAACAATGAGGGAATGCACACCCACCGCGAGGCCTGCAATCAGGCTCAGTACGGCGAGAATCTGCAATCGGCTGAACGTACGCATGACAGAGGTTGGGAAACAAAATGGCGGTTACTTTAAGTCTAATTCATACATTTGTCAATTCTTTTGTTTATCCCAAGGAAACCATCTATCCTTGTGTATATTGTGCGTAATGCCTCTTTCGAGGCATTCCCCGTGGGTGGTTAGCTCAGTTGGTTCAGAGCGTCTGGTTTACACCCAGAAGGTCACAGGTTCGACTCCTGTACCACCCACCACACTTCGCGCAGCGAAGTGCGCCACGCGAAGCCGGAGGCGAAGTGGGGCAACTGTCCCCACTGAGGCTGCGCTCCGCGTGGCAAGCCAGATTTGTTTTTTCCGTCCCACACTGTCCACATGGACGAAACTGCATGACAAAAAATCAACTGCTCCATTGCTCCTCGCGCACCCATCCCGTACACTCTCCCTCAGTATGACTATCATTCACTCGATCCTCGTGATCGTGAGCATCCTCCTCTCGCTCACGATTCTCCTCCAGCACCGCGCGGCGGGCTTAAGCGCAACATTCGGCGGCATTGGCACGAGCTTCGTTCAGCGGCGCGGGGCCGAGAAACTGCTGTATCAGCTCAGCATCTGGCTCAGCATCATCTTCTTCGCACTCTCGGTGCTGCAGTGGTACGTGTAAGAGACCGCTGACGTTCCTCCTCCCCTCTTTTCGTGGTGTCTGACCCGCGCCAATTCTTCCGGATTGTGTCCCACTCGCAGAAATGGGCTCTGCGCTTTCTTGCACTCACCTTTCTTCTGGCGCTCCTCCTGCTCTTCCGTCGCTTCTACCTGGCGAATACGGAACTCAAGCCGGGGCGGGGCGGCACGTACATCGAGGGATCCGTCAGCCAGTTCCAGCCCTTAAACCCCTGGTTCACGGTGACCAATAACGTGAACCGCGACATCGTCTCACTCGTCTTTTCGGGACTTCTCAAGTACAACCCCGAGACCAAGAGAATTGAGAATGATCTCGCGGAGCTCGCCGTCAGCCGCGACGGGCGCGTGTACACCCTCACACTCAAAGACAATATCGTGTGGCACGATTCCACCGAGGAGTCCCCGCATCCCGTCACGCCGGAAGACGTGCTCTTCACCTTCCAGACGATTCAGAACGCCGATTTTCCCAACTCGCTCCTCCGCGAGAACTTCCGCGGCGTTCAGGTCGAGAAGGTGGATGCGCGAACGGTCCACTTCATTCTGGATGAGCCCTACAGTTTTTTTGCCAGTAATCTCACACTGGGTCTGCTCCCCAAGAGTGCATTCGAGGGCGTGCCTGTGCGCAAGCTGGAACAGGCACTCGATTTCGGCCTGAAGCCCGTCGGCGCTGGACCCTATGCCTTCAAGAGCCTCGTCCAGACTGATCTCTCGACCGAAGTGACGCTCGAACGCTTTCCACGCCCGATCGATCAGGACACGTTCATCACCCGCATTATCTTCCGCATCTTTCCGGATTACGCCACACTGCTCGCCGACATCCGCAATCTGGACGGCGTGCGTCTGGTGCCCCGCAATGACAAAGGTGAGCCGATCGTTCCGCGGCGCTTCGTTGCCGTGAATTATGCGCTGCCGCAGTACGTCGCCCTCTTCTTCAACCTGAGTCACCCATTCCTGCAGGACGTCAATCTGCGGCTTGGATTGCAGCGCGGTACGAACAAGCAGGCCATCGTGGACGCTCTCGGGGAGAGCGTGATCGTGGATACTCCCCTCCTCGAACTCGATACCAGCAACTGGCGCTACAGCTACGACCCGACCGCGGCGCAGGGCGCCCTCTTCGCGTCCAATTGGAACCTGCCCGAAAAAGTCCGGCTCCAGCGTCTGCTGGAAATCCGCGAGACCAACCAAACCGGAGCGCTCCAAGCGGATCCCATCGTGCTCCTCGACACGGGAGCAGCGCTGACCCTCACGGGATCCCTGGCTCAGGCGAAAATGGGATCAACCGTGAACGGGCTGTCCGTTCAACCACTCGCCGGTTCCTCCGGCAGCTGGATCGTGGCCCTGCCCACCACCGGCGGCACGGGTTCTCTCAGGCTCGGATCGAACCTCGTGCAGCTTCTGGACCCGAAAGGCAAGGTGCTCGACACGGTGCACGTCTGGCGCACGACGAGCACGCGGGAGTACCGGCGGGCATCCGCGGAGCAGATCCTCCTCAAACAGTTCCTCGATTCCCGCGCGGGATCTCTTCCCGCCGAACAGCGCATCACCGTGCAGGATCTCGCCGTCGAGAATGGCATGCTGCGGCGCAGGGTATCCGGCGACAAAACGGATGTCCGCGTGAATGACGGTGGCGAGCGACTCACGCTGCATCTGCTCACCAGCTCCTCCCCCCTGACGTATCGCAAGACGGCGGAAATGATCCGCGACCAGTGGGCGAAGCTCGGCGTGGAAATCGTCATCGTTGTCCCCGATACGCGCGCGGCCTTCGAGAAAAAACTCATCAGTCGCGACTACGACATCCTCCTGTTCGGACAATCCCTGCTCGACAATCTCGACAGCTACCCCTACTGGCATTCGGATGGAATCCAGGATCAGACCGACAGCACTTCCGGCCTTCGGCTCGATGCCTACAATTTTTCCCAGTACTCTTCTTTCAAAGCCGACGCCCTCCTCACGCAAATCCGGCAGACATTCAACGAACAGGAACGACAGGATGCCCTGAATGAATTGCGCGCGGTCCTTGCGGAGGACGTGCCCGCGGTCTTCCTCTACTCCCCTCTCTACACCTTCGCCTACCACCAGGACGTGCACGACGTCTCAATCGGACACCCTTCCCTGCACTCCGACCGCTTCTTAACCCTGCACAAGTGGTACATCCGTCAGGAACGCCAATTCAAGCCCGGAAAGAGCGTGTGGTCCTTCATTCCCTGGCTCTTTTCGGCGATTTAAAACAAATTTTGGGGATGGCTAGTAAACTTGACCCTTGACAGCCCTTGCCGCGATCCGTAGAATCCCTCGGCTTTGTGAACTTCGTTTAACCCATGGAAATTCTTCTCCTCCAGGACGTCCCCGGCATCGGAAAGAAAAACGACCTCCTGGTCGTGGGAGACGGTTTTGCACTGAATTGCCTCCTTCCGGACCGCCGCGCCCTCGTGGCGACCCCGACCGTGCGCCGCCGCTACGCCGAGGAGATCAAGCGCCGCGCCGAGGAGAAGCAGCGCGAAATGGCCCTGCGTTCCAGTGTGGCCGGCAAGGTTGCGGGCAAGGAATTGACCTTCCACCGGAAAATCACCAAGACCGGCAAGCTCTACGCCGCCATCACCGAGAAACACATCGCCGAGGCGCTCGCCGAGCAACTGCAGGTGCAGGCGGATGAGGCGTCCATTGTCCTGCCAGAACACATCAAGGGTACCGGCATCTTCGAGGCGACGCTCAAGGCAGGAGAGTTCGAACAGAAGTTCAACGTGAAGGTCGAGGCGGAGAAGTAATCCGTGTGTCGCCTTGCCACATCTAGTCCCCTCCTGTCACCAGGGTTGTTGTGTTGGGCCACTCGATATCCTCAAGAAGGTAACGGAAGAAACTGTCGCTGTCCGCGCCGCCGTCATTGCCGGTATCCGCAAACCCGCTGTCCGCCGCAATACTTCCCTCCGCCCCACCGTCTGGCCATGAAAGGCCTTCGAACAGATAATTGAAGGTGCCACTGCTCTGCGTCCCCGCCCCGGTTCCAAACGACCAATCCCCTGCTTCCCCGATGGTTCCCTCCGCAGTCCACGAGAGATCCTCGAAAAGATATTCATTCCAATCCGCAGCCATGGCCTGCGCTGGTTGCACAGACATCAGCATGGATCCGAGGACGAGAATGCTTGTGATGCGTCGGAACATAGGCAGATATAGTACAATTTTTTATGTATTTGTCAATTTCTCCTCCAAATACCGATCGAATGGTGGGCGAGGGTGGAATTGAACCACCGACCGCAGGCTTATAAGTCCTGTGCTCTAACCAACTGAGCTACTCGCCCGAGCGTCCGGACTATACCATTTTTTTGATGAACTCCCGCGCCTCATCCTTCCTGGTTACTTCTCCACTCATCTGCGCCGCATGCAGAGCCTCAATGACCTGACCGACTTTTTCGCCGGGTGCGAGGCCGAGGATCTCCATGATTTCCTCACCCGAGAGCAGTTGCTTGGGAGGACGCGGATGCTCATTGAGAAAACGGTTGTAGTCCTGCAGGATGGAACCGTAGAGAGAGTAATCCTGCGGATCGGTGCCGGCGATGTCGAGCCAGAACAGGTCGAGCAGCTCGTGGAACCACGGGTGGAAGTACCAGTGCGACTTGCGCTCCGCATTCATGTCGGCGAAGAACCCCATCATCATGTGATGCGCGATGAGCCAATGAATCTTGCGGATGCGATTGCCCGTCGCCTGCAGCCGGTGGAGCACGATATCCGCAAGGTCCGCAGAAACCGGCGCATGCTCGTCAAAGCGAATACGTTCCTTCGTCTTGAACGTCACAGCCTTGCCGATGTCATGCAGCAACAGAGCGAAGCGCACGTCCGGCCCGTGTTCCGGCAGAAATGCTTTGAGCGCCATCATGGTGTGATCCCACACGTCGCCCTCGTGGTGGTACTGCTTGGGCTGCGCGATCCCCTTGCAGTCATAGAGTTCCGGGATCAGGTAACTCAGGATCCGCGTCTCCCACAGATCCTCGAACGCCCGTTCGGGATGCGAACCCAAGAGCATCTTTTCGAGTTCCTGGAGTCTGCGGCTGCCCGAGAGTGATTCGATCAGTTGAGCCTGTTCGCACAGGGCACGATAGGTTTCGGGGTGATACTGTCCGTTGATGAGCGCCCGGAAGCGGATCGCGCGCAGCAGCCGAAGCGCGTCGTGCCTGATGCGCGTGCCGGGATCGCCAATGAACCGGATGAGGTGCTCTTGAAGATCCGCCTCGCCGTGGAACGGATCATAAAGCTCGTGCGAAATCGGATGCCAGTAGAGCGCATTGATCGTGATATCGCGCCGCTTCGCATCCTGTTCGCGCTTGCCAAAAACAACGGATTCGGGGTGGCGTCCGTCGGACACTTCGTCATCCTCACGAAACGTCGTCACCTCCATATTGAGACCGCGGATGCGCACGATCACGCTGCCAAATTGCTCGCCTGTGGAGCCGACGGTGTTGGGGAACAGAGCACGTACCTGATCGGGCGGCGCCTCGGTGGCGATATCAATATCAATCGGGAATCCGCCCAAAATCATGTCACGCACGCCGCCGCCCACCCACCACGTGTCGAAACCGGCATCCGTGAGCTTCTCGACGATCTGATACGCAACTTCACCCTGCTTCGTTTCCAGAGTGCCGGTGATGATGTCTTTGGCGATCGGCATGGACGGGAATAGTGGAGTACTTGAGTACTAGAGTACTGGGAAACGAATGGACAGGAAAATCATTGTTCAAGGAGTCCGAGAACGCGCGATTGGGAAGACTTGATCCAGTACCCCATTATTCTATTATTCAAATATTCCCCTTCGTTTCGCCGTCGCAGGCTCACCGCACTCCACTCCCTCACCGGGAGGAACTGTAGAGGGCTTGCTGCAGGCGAAGAAGCTTGGAATCACCGCCATGGAGATCGAGTGGGTGCAGAACGTGCCGAAGAACCCGAAGCGCATGACGGAGATCCGTGAAACGGCGGAGTCGCTCGGCATCACGCTCACCGTGCACGCGCCGTACTTCGTGAATCTGAACACGCCCGATCGGACGAAACTGGTCGCAAGCAAGAAACGGGTACTGGATGCACTCTCCATGGCTGAACTCTGCGGAGCCGTGTCTGTCTGCGTCCATGCCGCATTCAATCTGGGCCATCCACCCGAAAAGGTATTCGAGAATGTCCGCAGAGCGACGGGGGACATCATGAAACGGAAACACGCGCTCTTCCCTCATGTGAATCTGGCCTTCGAAACCATGGGCAAGCCCACACAGTTCGGCACACTGGAGGAAGTACTGAAGGTCAGCAAGGAATTCGGCAACTACCCGTGCGTCGACCCGGCACACATGCATGCACGCGAGAACGGCGCGTGGAACTCCGCCGAAGAGTGGAACGACATGTTCGATCTTTATCAGAAGTATCTCGGCTCGAAAGCCATGAAGCACGTGCATATGCACTTTTCGGGCATCGCTTACACGGCCAAGGGCGAGCGCAAGCATCTGCCGCTGCAGCACAGCGACGCCCGGTGGAAGGATTTTCTGAACGTGCTCAGGAAGCGGAAAATTGAGGGCGTCGTGGTGTGTGAATCGCCGTTACTGGAGAAGGACACGTTGCTGATGCAAAAGACGTATGCACGATTGAAGTAGGGACACGGCATGCCGTGACCCTACAGTAGGGTCACAGCGCGTTGTGACCCTACTGATTACCCTCCCGCATGCTGTATACTCGGCCCCGACTTCCCTCATCTTCTATGAACATTGCCATCAATGGATTCGGTCGCATCGGCCGTCAAGCCCTGCACTTAATCCTCGAAAAGCACCCAGACCTGAACGTCGTTCTCATCAATGACCCGGGTGACGGAGCCACACTCGCCCACCTGCTGGAATTCGACACGAACTACGGACACTACGACTGCGGCGCCTCCTTCGCCGACGGCGTGCTGACGGTGAAAGGAAAGAAAATCACCGTCACACAGACCAAGGATCCCGCCACCCTGCCGCACAAAGACAAGAAAGTGGACATCGTCCTCGAGTGCACGGGAAAGTTCTGCAAGAAGGAAGATGCCAGTCTTCACCTCAAGGCCGGCGCGAAAAAGGTGATCCTCTCCGCCCCCGGCAAGGATGAGATCGACGGGACGTTCGTGCTCGGCGTGAACGAAGGCACGTACGACCCCAAGAAGATGCACATCATTTCCAATGCCTCCTGCACGACGAATTCCCTTGCACCGGTGGCCAAAGTGCTGGATGAATCCTTCGGCATCGCGTACGGCCTCATGACCACCATCCACAGCTACACCAACGATCAGGTGATTCTGGATGTCGCGCACAAGGACCTGCGTCGCGCACGGGCCGCCGCCCTCAACATGATCCCCACCTCCACCGGCGCGGCCAAGGCCATTGGCCTCGTCCTGCCCAATCTGAACGGCAAGATGAAGGGAATCTCGGTCCGCGTGCCCACGCCCACGGTCAGCCTCACGGATCTCACGGTTACGCTAAAGAAGAAAGCAACAGCCGAGGAGATCAACGCCGCATTCGAAAAAGCCGCTGCCGGACCAATGAAAGGCATTCTCGGCGTCGAGAAACGTCCGCTCGTGAGCATGGACTACAAGAAAGACCCACGCTCCAGCATCGTGGATGCCCTCTCCACGCAGGTCATCGGCGATACGCTCGCCAAGGTCCTCGCCTGGTACGACAATGAGTGGGGATACAGCTGCCGTTTGGTCGAACTGGCCGCATTCGTTGGCAAGAAGCTGTGATCTTCACGGATTTTTCTGCAGCTGGTACTGCATTGTTTCCCCGTCGAGGACGAAGCGCATGCGTTTGCCCGTCCGACCGATTGCCGTGATGATGAAAAGTTGCGGATCCCGGACG
>CAZVLZ010000010.1:13996-27041 GCA_964628345.1 uncultured Candidatus Peribacteria bacterium
AAGTGCCATCGGGAAGTTTCTCATCCTCGAGCATCGCCGTAAGTGCAGCGAAGACGCCCGCCACCGTTTCAAAATGGTGCTCCGCAAATCTTCTCTCCAAGAGGGCATTCCCCTCCTCTTCCGAAAGAGCAAGGAGCTCTGTTGCACGTCGCGCGATTTCATCGCCTTTAGCCTGCTGCCGGAGCCACTCTTCTTCACGGCGTCGCTCCTCCCGAGAAAGCTCATCACTGCGTGCCTTCGCTTCGCCGGCCGAAGCTGCGATCGAAAAGAGTGCGCCGAAAAGCACCCGTGCATCACTGGGCCCTCCATCGCCGCAATCACCAGCGCACTCATCATCCGAAACGATCTCCGGTTCAATCGGTTTTTGTGCCTGCCCTTGAGGGATCAGATCTCCGGATTCCGACGCACCCATTGGTCGGGTATCTTCCACCCCTCCTTTTTGCCGTCAAGCAATCATGCCTATTTCTTCTGTTCCTTCTCATCTACCACCTCCGCATCCACCCGACTTCGCTCCTCTCTTTGCTCGGAGCCCTGCCGGGCAAGCAACCTATTCTTCTTTCTTGCCCTTCTCGTCATCCACGACTTCGGCATCAACAACTTTATCTTTTCCCTTTTTGCCTTCACTGCCTTCTTTGCCCTCACTCCCCTTCTTCTGAGCCGCTTCGTAGACAATCTTGCCAATCTCCATCGCCTCGGTTGAGAGCGCATCGGCCGCTTTCTTGATCTCGTCCACAGTTGCATTCTCCTTCTTCAAGACCTCCTTCACTTCATTGATCCGCGTGTTCACCTTCTTCTTCAGGTCATCGGGAATCTTCGCATCGTGCTCGCGCATTTGCTTCTCGAGATTGAAGACGAGGGCATCGGCCTGATTGCGCTGATCGATGAGCTCGCGTTTCTTCTTATCGTCTTCCGCATGCATTTCGGCGTCCTTCTTCATCTGCTCCACTTCGTCTTTGCTGAGTCCCGTGGAGCCCTTGATCTGAATGTGCTGCTCCTTGCTCGTGCCCAGGTCCTTGGCCGTAACGTGCATGATGCCATTCGTGTCGATGTCGAACGTGACTTCGATCTGCGGCACGCCGCGCGGTGCGGGCGGGATGCCGTCCAAAATGAAACGGCCAAGCGACTTGTTATCCGCGGCAAGCTCGCGCTCACCCTGCACAACGTGGATCTCCACAGACGGCTGATGATCCGCTGCCGTGGAGAAAATCTGACTCTTCTTCGTCGGAATCTTGGTATTGCGCTCGATCAGCTTGGTGGCGACTCCGCCCAGCGTCTCCAGCCCGAGTGACAGCGGCGTCACGTCCACGAGGACGATATCCTTGTGAATGTCGCCGCCCAGTACTCCGCCCTGCACCGCGGCACCGATCGCCACGACCTCATCCGGGTTCACGCCCATGTGTGGATCGCGCCCGAAGAGCTCCTTCACCTTTGCCTGCACGGCCGGCATGCGCGTCATGCCGCCGACGAGCACCACCTCGTGAATCTCGGATTTTTTCAGCTTGGCATCCTTGAGCGCGGCCTCGCAGGGCGCGACAGTCTTCTCGATCAACTCGGCCACGAGCGACTCCAGCTTGGCGCGCGAGAGCTTGAGCGATAGATGCTTGGGACCCGAGCTGTCCGCCGTGATGAAGGGCAGGCTGATCTCGGTCTGCGTAGCCGATGAGAGCTCGATCTTGGCCTTCTCGGCCGCCTCGCGGACACGCTGGATCGCAATGGGATCTTTCTTCAGATCGACACCCTGTTCTTTCTTAAACTCCGCCAACATCCAATCCACCACGACCTGATCGAAATCGTCGCCGCCCAAGTGCGTATCGCCGTTCGTGGACACCACCTCAAAGACTCCATCGCCGAGCGAGAGCACCGAGACGTCGAAGGTTCCGCCTCCGAGGTCGTACACAATGATCGTATGCTCGTGTCCTTTATCGAGACCGTACGCGAGTGCCGCGGCCGTGGGCTCGTTGATGATGCGCACCACCTCCAGCCCCGCGATCTCGCCCGCCTCTTTAGTGGCCTGACGCTGCGAGTCGTCGAAGTACGCCGGCACGGTGATCACCGCTTTCTCGACTTTCGTCCCAAGGTACGCCTCTGCATCACGCTTGAGCTTTGCGAGGACCTGCGCGCTCACCTCCTGCGGCAGGAGCTTCTTGCCGTTGATCTCGATCATCGCCCGTCCTTCTTTGCCGGAAATCACGGAGAAGGACATGCGCTTCGCTTCCGTCTCCACCTCTTCGTAGCGCCGTCCCACGAACCGCTTGGCGGAATACACCGTGTTTTTCGGATTCGTCACGGACTGCCGCTTGGCTGTGACGCCCACGAGGATCTCGCCGTCATCCTTGTACGTGACGACGGAGGGCGTAGTGCGATTACCTTCGGCATTCGCGATGACGACAGGCTCGCCGCCTTCGACGACGGCGACGCAGGAATTGGTGGTGCCGAGGTCGATTCCGATGATCTTGGACATGGGATTGGGGGAAACACGAAATTAGCACTCGCAAGTTTAGAGTGCCAATTCGGTACGGTCAAGCCTGTTCTTCCCCTTGCGCCTTTCGATCTTGCTGAAGAATAGCCCGAACCCTGAACGCGACCGCCCCGCCGGCAGCTTCCACCGCCTGCGAGAACCCTTCGGGATTCACCTGATGAAGATGCAGAACGGACCTGCGTACGTGGTCGCTGAGGCTGTTGATCCTCGGATTGACGGACGGGGCCTGTTCGGAACCGAAGTGCACCGCAAGTGCAAGGTCTGGAGTGGGATAGTCATCAGCGGCCTTCAATGCCTCGACGAGCGTATCGAAGAGTCCCTGCTGACCTTGGGTAAGTGGCGACATAAAGACGTGGGGGAAACAGGAGAAGTATCCTAGCACCAAAATCATCAAGCTGTGCAATACTATCCGCATGTTTCTCGATCACGCCACCATCGATGTCACCGGCGGAAACGGCGGAAACGGCAGCGTGCACTGGCGTCACGAAAAATACATCCCCATGGGCGGCCCGGATGGCGGCGACGGAGGCCGCGGGGGTGATGTGATCATCGAGGCGAATCCGAACACCGATACCCTGAGCGACTTCGCCGCGAAGAAGCGCTTCGGCGCAGAGAGCGGCGGTCCCGGCGGCGGGAAGCAGTGCCACGGAAAAGATGGCGCACCTCTGATGCTCTCCGTCCCCCCGGGAACGATTGTCAGTGATGCCACGACGCAAGAAATGCTTGCGGATCTGCGCGCACCCGGTGATCGTGTGACGGTCGCGGCGGGCGGACGGGGGGGATTTGGCAATGCACACTTCAAGAGCTCCGTGCGCCGCAAACCGGACTTCGCCGAAAAGGGCGAGCCGGGGAAGCAGCGGGAGGTGAAGCTCGATCTGAAGCTGATCGCGGACGTGGGCATCATCGGATACCCCAGCGTGGGCAAATCCACGCTTATCTCGGTGGTGAGTTCCGCTCGGCCGAAGATCGCTCCCTACCCCTTCACCACGCTCGTGCCCAACCTCGGCGTCGTCACCGCGAAGGGACGCCAGTTCGTGCTGTGTGACGTGCCGGGACTGATCGAGGGCGCGAGTGAGGGCAAGGGACTGGGCGATCAATTTCTCCGGCATATCGAACGCTGCGGCGTCCTGATCCACCTGTTGGACCTCTCGCGCGCGCTTCAACCGGACGGGACCATCGATCCCAAAGCTCTGATTGCCGACTACCGCGCCATCCGCCGCGAACTCTCGGCATTCTCTCCGCGACTCGCGCAGAAGCGGGAGATCATCGTCCTCAACAAAACGGACCTGACCTCCGAAACCCTGACTCCCCTGCTCTCTGCCCTCAAGCGCGCGCGGATCACCGTCGCCGCGAGCATCTCCGCCGCAACGAAACAGGGAACCGACGCACTCATGACATCCCTGCTGCCGCTCATTCTTCAAGAACGTCGTATGCATCGGGTCAACAAGCCATCACCCAAGGCAAGCATTCCCACGTTGCGCCCGCACACCGCCGAGGAAGGCATGCGGAATTTCTCCGTGGAGGAGCAGAAAGGGCAACTGGTCATTGCGGGCAAACGTCTGGAACAATTCACGGAGATGACGAACTTCGCGAGCCCGGGAGGAGTGCGACGTTTCCGCGACGTCCTCAGGAAAATCGGTATCCTCGGCACGGTCGAACGCGCGAGGAAGAAAGGGCTTTCGATCTTCATCGGGAAGACGAAGATCGATCACCATCTGTAGAAATTGCAATCCTCTGTGTTTTTTTCAAGCCGTTCTGACCTCAGCCACGATTGCCTGTTGTACGATAGGCACAATTCTTCCTCCCATGATTCGAAAATACCCTCTCGTAGATCTCTCGCTCGGCGCAGCGACTGTGCTGTTTCTCTGTGCACTAGCGTGGATGCTGCATGCGCGCACCACCGCCGTACCCAAAGTGCTCGCGCAATCGACCAATTGCCCAACCACCGCCTGCACGGCCGGTGCTGCGCGGAAGGTGACGGAAGAGGGCTACACCTTTGATGAAACATGTTCCGGCTACCCGCTCTGCAACTGGGTGCGCCGCACCGTCGATCCCATCGTCCAGACGAACAATCCCTACTGCTGCCTGTCGAACGGGAGCAAAGCGCGATGCCTCATGCTGCGTACGGGAGAGGCCTGCCTGTCCAATACGCTGGAAACGGATGCGCGGCTCTTCGCCTCCATCGATGAAAACAACCAGCGCGCCTGCGAAATTCAGCGCGCCTCAGGCGTCTGCAATCCGGTCTCCTCCAGCTCACAGAGTTCATCGGTGGCCTCCTGCGGCAACAATGTCCGCGAACCGTCGAATGGCGAAGAGTGTGACTGGGCAAGCAACAACAGTGACACGCTGCCGAACCGCTGCCGGAAGAACTGTCGCTACCCCACTTGCGGAGACGGCAAAGTGGATGACAACTTCTCCGATCCGGCTTCCGGGACCTCATTCGCGGAGGAATGCGACAATATGGAGTTCGTCGTGGACGGCGTGCGCTACCCCGCCGTAACGGCCGAAGCATGGGCACTGAATCGTCACACATACTGTGGGAGCGACTGCCGGGTGAAGCAATCGACGAATCCGCTCTTCTTCATGTTTCCCAAGACGTCCGACTCCACCGCCCCGGTGTACTTCGTGCGCAACATCTTCGACTGGAATTCCATCTTCTTCCCGCTGTCGTCATTGGGGTTTTAGCTGCGAATCCCTTCTCACCCCGCAGAAGCCCTGATACAGTACGGCTGCTGAAGTGGCCCGGTAGCTCAGTTGGTAGAGCACTCGCCTGAAGAGCGAGGTGTCACCAGTTCGATCCTGGTCTGGGCCACCAGGAACAACTCACTCCGCATTCATACGCCCTTATACTTCACCTGCTTCGTAACGATCGGGGCTTGCCCCGTTCCGGAGCACCTCTATACTTTTTAAGCCATAGGCTTCGCACACGCGACGGGGCTTGCCCCGTTCCAGAGCGAAGCGACTGGTACGGGGCTGTAGCTCAGCTGGGAGAGCGCCGCATTCGCATTGCGGAGGCCAGGGGTTTGAATCCCCTCAGCTCCACCATCTTCAGATACGGATCTTCCCTGCTAGCAAGCAAGGATTCCCCGCACCATCCAAATGGTCACGCGCCCAACCTCATTGGCCGGAGTGCCGTTTGCCTCGTTAGACCAATTATCACTGGTGGGTTTGAATGCCGCCGAGGTACAGGAGCGTCTCGCGCAGGAAGGATTCAACGAATTGCCCTCCGCCAAAAAACGGAACCTGTTCCATATTGCATGGGATGTGATCCGCGAACCCATGTTCCTGCTCCTCGTGGCCTGCGGTGTCATCTATCTGCTGCTCGGGGATCTCGGGGAGGCACTAATGCTCCTCCTCTTCGTCTTCATTGTCATCGGCATCACCATCTATCAGGAACGGAAGACCGAACGCGCGTTGGAGGCGCTGCGCGATCTCACGAGCCCGCGCGCCCTCGTCATCCGCGAAAAGCAACACCTGCGCATCCCCGGACGCGAAGTGGTGCGTGATGATCTTTTTCTCGTGTCCGAAGGCGACCGTGTGCCCGCTGACGGCTGCGTCCTCTCGGGGGTCAATCTCTCCATTGATGAGTCGCTGCTCACGGGGGAATCCGCGCCCGTGCGAAAATCAGAATGGAACGGCACCTCTCAGGCGGAACACCCGGGCGGGGATGACCAGCCCTTCGTGTACTCCGGTTCGCTCGTCACGTCGGGCAAAGCTCTCTGCATCGTGCGATCCACGGGCATCCGCACGGAGATTGGAAAAATCGGCAAAGCACTCCAGACACTCGAAACCGAAGAAACCCTGCTCCAGAAAGAAACGGCAACCATCGTCCGAAGAATATCGACCGCAGGCTTGTTTCTCTGCTCCGCCGTCGTGGTGCTCTACGGACTCACGCGCGGACACTGGACTGAGGGAATCCTCGCGGGATTGAGCCTCGCCATGGCCATCCTCCCCGAGGAATTTCCGGTGGTGCTCACGATCTTCCTTGCGCTCGGCGCATGGAGAATCGCGAAGCGCGGCGTCCTGACCCGTCGCGTTCCCTCCATCGAAATGCTCGGCTCTGCGAGCGTGCTGTGTGTGGACAAAACCGGCACGCTCACGCTCAATACGATGACCGTGGATTGCATTGCCGCTTCCAACGGAACATTCCTCGATCATCCTCTCGCCCAAACGGAATTGCCGGAAGCATTTCACGAAGTCGTGGAATTCAGCATCCTCGCCAGTCAGCGTGATCCGTTCGATCCGATGGAAAAAGCATTCAAACATGTCGGAGAGGAATTCCTCCGCGATACTCCGCACCTCCACGCAGACTGGACGACCGTACGCGAGTATTCGCTGACCTCGGAACTTTTGGCGATGACGGAGGTGTGGAAATCCCCGGACGGGAAAGAGTTTGTCATTGCCGCGAAAGGAGCGCCCGAAGCCATCATTGACCTCTGCCACCTTGCTCCGGATGACGCCCGGCGTGTCCGCGACCAGGTCGAAAGCATGGCGGAGAACGGACTGCGCGTGCTGGCCGTTGCAAAAGCCCAGTGCACCGACCCTTCTCTGCCGGGAAGGCAACATGATTTCGATTTTGCGTATCTCGGTCTCATGGGGCTCGCAGATCCGGTTCGGCCGACGGTTCCCAACGCCATGCAGGAATGCCAGCAAGCCGGCATTCGGGTGATCATGATAACCGGCGATTACCCGACGACCGCGGCATCCATCGCACGGCAGATTGGCCTCTATAAAGAAGGAGAGCTGATCACGGGACAGGAACTCGCCGCCATGGATGATGTGGAGCTACGCAAGCGCATTCGAACCGTCACGGTGTTCGCCCGCGTAATTCCCGAACAGAAGCTGCGCATCGTGACTGCACTCAAGGATCGGGGAGAGATTGTCGCCATGACGGGGGATGGCGTGAACGACGCCCCCGCCCTCAAGGCCTCCCACATCGGCATCGCCATGGGCGGCCGCGGAACCGACGTCGCCCGTGAGGCCTCCGCGCTCGTCCTCGTGGACGAAGATTTTTCCTCGATCGTCCAGGCCGTGCGCATGGGCCGCAGAATTTTTGACAACCTGAAACATGCGATGTCGTACATCATCGCCATTCACGTCCCGATTGCCGGCCTCTCCCTGATCCCGGTGATCCTGGGGTGGCCGCTCATCCTCACGCCCGTGCTCATTATGTTCCTGGAACTGATCATCGACCCTGCCTGCTCCATCGTTTTCGAAATGGAACCCGAGGAGGAGGACATCATGAAACGTCCCCCGCGCGACCCCGCCATTCCCATTCTCAACAAGCGCCTCCTCCTCGTCAGCCTGCTGCAGGGCGCCGCCATTCTCGCGATCGTGCTGGCGGTCTTCGGCGGAAACCACTACTACAGCGGTGAGACGGAACTCCACGCACGCACGTTGACCTTCGCCACCCTCATTCTCGCGAATCTCGGACTCATCCTCTCGATGCGTTCTCACACGCGATCCCTCTTCGAGAGTCTGCGCACACCGAATCCCGCGACATGGTGGGTAGTGGGGAGTGCTTTTGCCGTCCTGGTCGCGTTGCTCTCGATCCCCTTCCTGCGCTCGATTTTCCGCTTTTCAGCCCTTTCGCCGTTTGATTTTTTCATCTGCACCGTTGCCGGATTATTGAGCATTCTCTGGTTTGAAATCGCGAAGCTGCGCATACGGCGCCATAAAACCATCTATTAATCCCGGAGTGCCCTCACGAGGACATTTCCATGTTTATTGATTTATAAAATATATTGTCATATATATCAAATTATTATATAATATAACACGAACCTCATAACACACACTCAAATGCACAATAAGATCAAATCTCAGATAAGCACGTCCATCGCCGTATGCGCGATCGTGCTCTTGAGCAGTACCGTCATTTCCCTACCCTCTTCGAGTGTTGTCCCGGCGGGCAAGACGGCATTCTTTCCGACCTTCTCCTTCGGTTCTCTCGTTCAGGCGGCCAGTCCCCTGACGGAGGCCGACCAGGCGCTGCACCGCGTGGCACAGCGCATGAGCAAACGCATCCTCAGGGATCAGGGAACATCGCCGCCGCTCTCGACGCTCATGGGGGCACTGCGGGAACAGCGTGAACTCCTCAAGCACCGCACCACCGTCACCCTGCACGCACCCGATCAGAGCACGCATCGCACATGGGAAGTCAACCTGCAGCGCTACCCGACGTGGCTCAAGGCGGAAATTGCGCCGGCAACCGTGCGCTTCCGGATTGATGAGGAGCGCATCAGCCAGTACCTGCTGAACGAAACGATTGACGGAACGGTCCCCCCGCGCAAAGCCATCGTCACGGCAGTCGTGCAGGACAAGAAGGTTCGGCGGGTGCTCACGAGCACGGGGGCTGCGCGTTCGGGCATCACCTTCGATCTCCCCACCGTCGTCCGCGATCTTCAGTCCGCACTCACGGAGGGCACGGAAGCCATCGATGCCTCCCTGTACGCTGTCGGTGGACCCATTGAAAATCAGTCAGGCATTGACTTGGGTGCGCTCACGCTGCTCGGCGAAGGAAAATCCGATTTCAAAGGATCTCCCGCTGCCCGGATCTACAACGTGCGCAAAGCCATCGACCGGCAAGTGAACAACACCCTGGTTCCCCCGGGGGAGACGTTCTCCTTCAACGCGACCCTCGGCGGACCCGTGACGAACGGGAACGGCTGGCAAGACGCCAAAGTGATCTTCAATGCCACTGAACTCGTCATGGCTCCGGGCGGAGGCATCTGCCAGGCATCCACGACGACGTTCCGCGCCATGCTCTACGCGGGCTTCGCGCCGGTGCAGCGCGCCAATCACAGCATGTATGTTTCGTACTACGAAAAATTCGGCGTGGGCATCGACGCGACGGTCTTCCCCGGCAAGCAGGACCTGACCTTCGTGAACGATACCGGCAATTACCTCCTCTTCCAGGCATACACGGAGGGTACCGAAGCAGTGGTCCAGATCTACGGAACGCCGGACGGTCGCACAACGAATGTCACGGGGCCGTACTTCGCCTCCTCCGATCTCTCCGATTATCCGGAGAGTGAACGCCCGCCGCGGCCAAACGAAATCGCCTGGGTGCAGAACGTCACCCTTCCCGACGGAACGGTGCGGCAGCAGGTCATCGTTTCACGCTACACAAGCCTGCCGCAGTCCATTGCACTGAAGTATAACGCCCTCCACGCCAGCGCGCAGAAGGAGCTCTCGGCCACCCTGCAGTAAGGCAAAATCGCCGGGCGGAAAACGAGGAGAATCACGCTGTTTTCGCGTTCGCCTGCGAATTCACAGCCAATTCCTGAATTTTCCCCGAGAGAAATACCCCTGGAAATGCAGCGGAAAACCGCTATACTGTGTGGGCATTTTTTCCTTCCCTTTCCTCCGTATGACATCGTCCACTCCCCAGCAGGAAACCAAAATGTGGTTCGGTATTTCGATGGTTCTGATCGGAACCGTCGTGGGCTTCGCGGGCGCCAAGTTCTCGGGCGTGGCTGCCGTTGGCGGCACGCCGACAGAACAGGCACAGCCGACTCCCACAGCGCCCGAAGAGGATCCCGTGCCGGCCTACGACTCCATCAAGGCCATCGGAGACGACGATCACGTCCGCGGCAACGCCGACGCCGACGTCACGATCGTCGAGTACTCGGATCTCGAGTGTCCGTTCTGCGCGCGCGTGCACCCCACGATGGTGCAGCTCCTCAAAGACTACGGCGACAAGGTGAACTGGGTGTACCGGCACTATCCGCTCTCCTTCCACGCAACCGCTCAGAAAGCGGCGGAGGCCTCGGAGTGTGCAGCGGAACTGGGCGGCAACGACAAGTTCTGGGCCTTCGTGGACAAGGTCTACGAGAAGGGATCCGACCTCGCGCAGCTTGGCACGTACGCCAAGGAAATCGGACTCAACCAAACCGCCTTCCAGGCATGCGTGGATAGCGGCAAGTACGCCACCAAGACGGCAGAGATGATGCAGTCAGGCACTGCAGCCGGCGTGCAGGGCACCCCCGGCAACCTCATCGTCAACCATAAGACGAAGGAAGTCGCCGTCGTTTCCGGTGCGCAGCCTCTGCAGAACTTCAAGGATGCCATCGACGGCCTCCTCGACTAAGTATTCCATTCTTGCCCGTCATCCCCCGCGGAAACACTCCCGGGGGATTTTTTTCTGTTCCGCACGCCCAAAGAGAGGTAGGATGAAATCCCATTTTTCTCCCCCATCCATGCGTTCCCCACTGATTCCCTCTCTGATCGCTCTGAGTCTTTTGCTCGTCTCCTGCCAGGGAGACTCCCCCACCCCGCCAACGGATGATGCGTTCTCGTCGTCTTCCTCATCCGCACAGTCCGTCGTGGAAACGCATAACGTCTCCTTCACCGGAACCGTGCGACCGGCGGGCATCAGCATCTACATGGAAGGCACCCACCGTCTCGAGCTCGGGGATGGCCGCTTCATCCTGCTCTCGAGCGAGACCGCTGATTTGAACGGCTATGTCGGTGAATCAGTGGAGGTCACCGGATCCATCCGCCCCACCGTGGAAGAGGGAGGCACCATCATGCGCGTGGAACAAATCCGGTTGCTCGACTCCTCCTCTGCCAGCAGCGCCGCCGCTTCTTCGGTGTCGTCGGAATCATCGGCTTCTTCGGTGGCTTCGGTGTCCTCCGTGGCCGTACCTCCTGTTTCCAGTGTTGCATCGTCGAAACTATCGCTCCCCTCTTCCTCCACATCGAGTGTGGCATCCGTTGCCGTGGATGTCTCGGCCCAGGTTGCCGCCATGGCAAAGCAGAATTTCGCAGCCTCCCACTGGACACAGGCATACTGCGCCCCGACCACGATCAGCTTCTGTGTCCCCGTGCACCGCAACTGGTACTTCAAATCTTTCGGCGCGGCCACGGAAGCTCTGTGGCACATCGAGGTGGGCAGTGTCGCCATTGAGAATGTCTCCGATGGGGCCATCGCTGTGGACCTGCTCGGTGGATCCCTGGCCAGCACGGGCAGGACGGACAACGAGGTACGGGTGGAGGGATCGATGGTGCGCGGCTACCGTGAGTGGACGAAGGACCGTCACATCGAGATCTCCGCACCCGCCGCCCTGGAGGCCGCCGTGACGTACATGACGCAGCACCTCTCAGCTATGGAAGAATAGTGGTAGGATAACCGCATGCCGCAGTTCACCTACACGGCGATCCAGCCGGACGGCAAACGCATTTCCGGAACGATCGAATCGTTCAGTCTGCAGGCGGCGAACGACGCGCTCAAGCAGATGCACCTGATTCCGGAAGAGATCCATGAATCTCTCACAAGTGAGCAACCTCTTACACCGGAACAGGCGGAGAAGCTCCTGTCGTTCACGCCACCCGCTTTTGCGCACGAGGCGCCGGAAGAAACTCCTGCATCGTCCAATCCAGCTACGGCAAACCGAGAAGTCCCAAGTCCTAAGCCCCCGCCCGTACGACCGGACGGTCGGGCGGGCGAAGTCCGAATCCCGAAGTCCGAATCCCCCCCCTCGTACTTCCCCCTCCTCGATACCTTGCGCCTGTACGCCGGGTGGCTGCTCGCATGGTACTGTCTGGTCTACGCGCTCGGGCACTACCAGCACACGCGTCCCCTTCCCTTCCGTATGCCCTTCGTGGAGGGACTCTTCCTCTCTCCATTAGTGCTCAGCTTCACATGGGGCGCCTACCTCTTCCTCCTTCTTTCGGGAATCTGGAAAGCCAGTGGGAGAGGCATCTTCAAGGGGCTGTTCGCCACCATCATCGGCATCGCCGGCTTCGTGCTCTATCGAATGAACGTTTTATAATGCATGAGGGACACCGATCGCCCTGAGCGAAGCCGAAGGGTCGGTGGCCATCCCGCGCTACAGTCCCAACTGCTTGCGAATTTCATCCGCTTGCGACTGTTCCTGACCGCGCGCGGCCTGCTGCACCGAAATGGCCTGCAGATCGCGCCAGTCTTCGGCGTGCTTCTGCTCCAACTTCTGCAACTGCAAGAGGTGCTTGGGCGAAAGTTCGGAGAACTTGCGCTTCTCCTCTGCCAGAATCTTCTGGAGTTCGTCGATCTGGAACTGCGAGAGCTTGGGGATCGCCATGATAATGCGCCACTTCTCATCGCGCGTGAGCGAGATACTGCCGCGAAGGAGTGTCAGGAACTTCTGGTCGTCGAACTTGGTCTCGGCATGCGCGGGCACAGGGATATTCTCGTTCGTGAGCGCGACCATCATGCTGCCGAACCGGTAGTTGCCCACTTCCCCGAGAATTTTCAGGTCTTCATCATCGAAACCCATCTCCTTCGTCGCCTGCACGCCGGGGGGCGGCGGTGGCGGTCCCTGGTCCGCCGGAGGGGCGAGCACCTCCTGCCTGCTGTCCCTGCGCCTGGGGGGGCGGGGGCGGAGGGGAACCGAACACTTGCGTTGGATCGAGGCCACCCGCAGGCACCGGATCACCGGGTCTCGGGGGCTGCGGAGGAGTGGGGGTTTGCGCCATAAAAAAGGGGCGAAGAAAGTCTCGCGCTAGAGTCTAGCAGCCAATTTGCTCCCGGCAAACGCCTTTTCGCCCATTGTGCGCTCTGCCGCCCGCCTCGCCCGGACGATG
>CAZVLZ010000011.1:0-27018 GCA_964628345.1 uncultured Candidatus Peribacteria bacterium
ACGCCTGCCTTGCGCCCGAACAGTTCCTGCTCAATGGCGGCCATGTCTGCGGAGGATGCAGCCGCATGGATGCGCCTGGAGTAACCTTGCCAATCTGGTGGGGTATCGTCCATGGTGTTCGGCTTTAGTGTATCAGAGTATTGGAATATTGGGGTATTGGGGAATGGAATGTGAGGATCCGATTTCTGTGCCCGAGTATTCCAATACTCCAATATTCCCATTCCCATCACTGATCCAGAGCGAGTTCGATCAGGCCAAATACGAGGAAAATCAGCACCGCGATCCACCACGTGAGGAGCGCGAAGAGGTGAAAGAGCACGAGGATCACCACCGCGAGCGCGAGAAAAATGCCCTGCCGGATGGCCACGCTCATGATTCTGCCGGCATCCCAGCTGTGGGTGGGCAGCCACTTCCAGAATGCGAGAAAGACCAGGGACCCCACGGTCGCGATGGAGAGGAAGAGGCTTAAGAAGAATGCCGGAATCGCCTGCAGGGGCACCGTGAGCGGACTGACCTTGAGCAGGATAATCACGAGCGATGTGATCGAGAGGAGAGCGGCCAGCGAGAGACCGAAGAGGAGGGAAGTCACGGTTAGGGTGAGGAGTAGGGTTAGGGCGTAGGGGCTTGATTTTCCTTAGATTTCAGAAATTCGCCCAAGGCTTTGAAATCATCAAAAAGCGATTGGCGCAGATTGCCGTTGTGCAGAGCGGCGGCGGGGTGGTAGATGGGGAAGACCGTGACGGCATCGGTGAGTTTCTGTGGTTTGCCGTGGGCATTCGTGATGCTGAGTTTGGGGAAGAAGTGCCCCAGCGCGTGGCGCCCGAGCGGCGCGATGATCGCGGGCTTGATGAGCGCGATTTCCATCTGGAGCCAGGGCATGCACTGGGCTTTCTCCTCGTCCGTCGGGTCGCGATTCGCCGGCGGCCGGTACTTCACAACGTTACTGATATAGACGTCGGCGCGCTTGAGTCCGATGCTTTCCAGCAGCTCATCCAGAAACTTGCCTGCGGGTCCCACGAAGGGGCGGCCCAATTTATCTTCCTGCTCGCCCGGGGCTTCTCCGATGAACATGACCTGCGCATGGGGATTGCCTTCGCCCAGCACGGGATTGGCTGATGCGTGCAGCGGGCAGCCTTTCCAGGCCTTCAATTTTTCTTGGAGGGCTGGGAGAGTGAGGACCATTGTCGAAGGGGAGGGGACTGGAATACTGGAATAGTAGAATATTAGGGAAGGAGAATGAAGCTATCGATCACACTCCTCCGAGTATTTGCGTATTCCAATTCCCAGTACTCCAATCCCTAATACGCTGCTTTGATCTTCTCAATGCGCGCGACGACTTTTTTCCGGAGGGCAGGATCGGTCTCTGAGAGGATGCGCACGGCGGCCAGCGCCGCATTCTTGGGATTCAACACCGTCAGCACGGGCACGTCCGAAGGCATGCGCAGGCTCGAGTGCAGGTCCACCTGGTACTCCTCCAAACTCTTGGCGGGTGGGCAGGTGAGGACGGGGTGTACAGAGCTCGCCGCGGCGACCCCGGCAAGGCCGTTGCTCATCCCGACCACGGTGATGATGACCTGCGGCTGGGGATCCTCATTGAGTTTCTGGATCACCTCCACCACCTTCTCGGGCACCTTGTGCGCCGATGCGACCACGATGTCATTGGGAACCGAAAATTCTTTCAGCGTCTCGGCGATCTTCAGTGCGAATTCCATGTCTGTCTTGCTGCCGAGGAGGAGGGTGACTTTCATGTCTCAAGTATAGGGTGTCTTTGTGTGATTGGTAAGGGATTGGTGGAGCTGAGGGGACCCGGCTACGCCTTCGGCTTCGCCGAGGTTCCCTCGCAGATAATTAGAGTAGTGAGGTGGTGGAAGTTTTTGGTGGAGCACTCCAGTCTGACAGGGGGCTTTGAGAGAAAATTCGAGGCCCTTGGAGTTCCACCCACCAAGGTAGCACGAACCTCTCGGGTCTGGGCTTTTCTGGAACTGGGGATTTCATGCTGAATAAGCTCTACAGCAACGGAGTTCTTTTTGATTGGTATTACTATCAACAGGCTCTATAGTACAAATATGTTGTATCCAAATGACAATACCGATGATATCGAAGATTGGGAATGGCCGAAAGGTGTCCCCCAAGTCAGAGGACTATCAATCGCAGAGGTTTTGGGTGAAAGCAGAAGACTATCCTCGAAGTCCGTCTCAACAATAGTGAATGGTCAAAAGAAAGTGCCAGAGGAACTTGAATAAGGTGAGAGTATTTTTTGAAGTCTGCGCAACTAAGGTTTCGGGTCGCTTTGGACGCGCCTGTAATGGTGGAGCTGAGGGGACCCGGCTACGCCCTCAAGCTTGAATTCCGCATGGGTGATGAAAGGACCTTATATTTTGTCATGAGCGACGGTAGAGGGCTCTTCGACTACTCGCTTTGGCTCGTCGCTCAGAGTCATTCGACTCGCACACAAGAGAAAGAATGGCCCGAGTCCCGGAGATGCGGGACGAGGACCATGAGCGAGCGCGAACGCAGTGAACGCGAGTCGAATGGTGGAGCTGAGGGGACTCGAACCCCTTACCTCTTCCATGCCATGGAAGCGCTCTACCAGATGAGCTACAGCCCCGCACCAGATACTCGCTTCGCTCGTATCGGTGCGGGGCCAGCCCCGTGTGCCGATTCATGGTGGCTTGCCATGAATGAGGAGTGAAGCGATGAATGAATGGTGCGCCCGGCAGGATTTGAACCTACGACTTCCAGGTCCGCAACCTGGCGTTCTATCCGGGCTGAACTACGGGCGCACGAATAATGGAGAAAAAGATCGAGTGAACCCATAGCAGGGGGAAGCCCGGAGGGCTGCCTGTCCGCCGTAGCCCCGCAACAGCGGGGCGAAGGTGGAAACTACGGGCGCACGATTTTCAAAAGAGCTGCGTGGTATGTGCCCTCGGGAGAGCGTGGAAAGGGTAGCATCCGCTTCTCTGCGAAACAACAAGGAATCGCGGGTTTCATCCGCAGGATTGCGATCTCTCTGCATAAAAATAGGGCACCCGCGCTCTTAAGTTCCTTTCGGAGCTTAAGAGGCGAGTGCCCCGTGACCTTCGGCACGAGTGAAGTGTGCGAAGGCCATTCCAGAGTGACCGGCTCTGGCTCCCTGTCCTATGCGCGCAAGAGTGGGCGCGCACCACTGTTGGTGTTTGCAGCGCCCGAATGCTCGGGCATCGGCCTCCCGTTATCCCGGGAGCAGGAATTGTTTGTGTGTGCCGGAGCTTTCGCTCCAGCGTGGCACGGTGGTCAGCCGTGTTCTGCACGGAGTGCAGAGAAGAGCAGGGAGGAGCGAGAAGTGACTGACCCCGCACACTTCCGCGCGAACGCGGAAGTGTGCGGGGCCTGAAGAAGATCTCCAGGAGGAACGCGAGAGACACGGACGACGGGAGCGGTAAGGCCTCCGCAGCCGTGTAATCGCGGTGTCACTTCTCACTGCTCCCTGCGGACAGGGAATGTAAAAGAGCAATCAGGTTAGTATAGCATTCTTTGCATGGTCAGACAACCGTCCGGTGCGGTAGGATGCATGCATCCTATGGCTTCGTCTGGCTCTCTTTCCGGCAGATTGGTGCTCATCATCGGGCCGAGCGGAGTGGGCAAGAGCGTTGTGCTGCGTCAGCTCAAGACGCTTCATCCCGAGTTCGTTTTTCCGCGCAGCGCCACCACGCGCGAGCGGCGGCCCGGCGAGGCGGATGATCTGTACCGGTTCATGACGGACGCCGCATTCGATCAGCTGGTCCGGCAGGGCAAGGTCCTCGAGTGGGCGACCGTGCACGAGGGCGCGCGCTACGGCACACTGGAGGAGGAGATTGTCCCGCCCATAGAACAGGGGAAAGTCGTGGTGCGCGAAGTGGACATTCAGGGCTTTCACTCTATTCGCGCGCACCCGCTCTTTTCCGGTGCGCATCCGCGCTTTCCGCTCCGTTCCATCTTCATCCTGCCCGAGAGTCGCGCTTCGCTCATTGAACGTATCCGCAAGCGCGCTCCGATCACGGAAGAGGAGCTCGCCCGCCGGGTGGACAGCATGGATCGGGAGCTCGAGGATGCTGCTCTCTGCACGGCGCAAATCGTGAACCGTGAGGGAAAACTGGATGCAACAGTCCGTGAGGTCGAGCAGGTGGTCGTTGGAGGGTAGCGCAGGGATCAAGGTTGAGGGAAAAGGTGAAGGTTTCTGGGTAAGTCTTTCCTCGTTCCAGCCTTAACCTCAGCTTTTTCCTTATACCTTCACTAAACACACTTTAATATTGCACCCGCTGTACACTTGAGTAGACTCCACCCATGGCACGTCCGAAGATTGCACTCTTGTACGTCGGCGGGTCCATCGGAATGCAGATGAATCGCAAGACCGGCTGCATCGAGCCGATCGAATCGTTGAACGAGATCCACCGTTTTCTGCCGGAATTGCAGCGCGAGGTGGCACTCAAGTTTTTTTCGCTGAGTAATGTCGGATCATCCGAAGTCACGCAGCAGGATTGGACGGAGATCGCCGAGACCATTGAGCGCGCCTACGATGATTTTGACGGATTCGTGGTCATCCATGGCACGAATACCATGGGGTACACGGCTGCGGCGCTCAGTTTTGCACTGCAGGGACTGAGCAAGCCGGTGGTTCTCACGGGGGCGCTGCTTCCCATCAACGACATTTCCGGGGATGGACGGATGAATTTGGTCTACGCCATCCGGGCCGCCCAGCTGGACATCGCCGAAGTCTGCGTCGTGCTGGGTCCGCGGGTGCTGCGGGGGTCCCGGGCCAAGAAGGTGGATCAATCCCTCCTGCAGACATTCGATACCACGCGCATTCCTCCACTGGCGGTCTTCAACGAGGGCGTCCATCTGGAGGAACACCGGTCTGTCAGGCGCAAGCGCCAGTTCCTCTGCCGACCGACATTCGATCCGCACGTTTTGGTCATCACGCTGCACCCCGCGCTCCAGCAGTCGTACCTCGATGCGGTGCTCTCGACGAAGCCGCATGGCATCATCATGCGCGCCTACGGTCCGGGCATGCTGCCGGAGCGGCTCTTTCCGTGGCTCCGTCGCGTGACGGCGCAGGGGATTCCCATTGTCATGACGTCCCAGACGATCCGTGGTCGGGTGGATCTACACCGGTTTCGCAAGCAGGCGGCTCTGGAACAGTTCGGCGTGATTTCGGGCAAGGATATGACGTTCGAGTGTGCTCTCGTCAAACTGATGTGGGCGCTGACGCAAACGACGAACGGGCATCGGCTGCGGGAGCTGATGGAGAAGAGTCTGGTGGGGGAGCTGGAAGAGTAGGACTCAGAGAATAGGACGAAGGACTAAAGGCGTAGTTTTCTGTTATGAGCCGCACGATGGACATTTTTGTCTTTCATCCTTTTCCTTTAGTCCTTCGTCTTTCGTCCTTAGTCCTCGTCTTTATCCACGCCGTGCTCGCGGCGGTGCTTTTCCAACACCTTGCCTCCCACAATCGAGCCGATGGCGCCGCCGATGATGAGCCCGACGATGAGCCGTTTGAGCAACCGACTCGGACTCTTCTGTTCGATGATATGGCGACGGAACGGCCACATGGTGTGTACTGTAGCACACCGAAAAAGATTGATCAAATCTTGTGCACATTCTCATCGCTGAGCGGTCGGATTGCTTTAGCTCCCGCTCTCTTCGGCATGCGGATGCTGTGGAGCAGGCCCCGTATCATCATAGGCAGAGTAGTCAATCTGCTGCGCATCGAGATGTGTACGCAGGGTTTCGATTGCCCCGGAGGGTCCGTGGACCCAGAGCACGCACTGCATGACGGCGGAGAAGCCCAATTCAAGCCCGGCAATGTTCTGAGCGGCGATATCCTGACAGACAGCATCCAACAGAGACTCTTTTTTGTGTCGGGGTGTGCGCAGTGCCTCAGACACATCCGGGATGACGGCGATGCACAGGGCTGGCATGGAAGTGCATCCTATGCTTGATGCAATGCAGTGCAAGCACAATCCTCATGCGCTCAGGATGACCTCCGGATAGGTCTTCAGATGGTCCAGGATGACCTTTTCGACCGTCGCCAGTTTCTCGGGCGAGCGTGCCTCGATGCAGACGGAGAGTTTCGGGCTTGTGTTGCTGGCGCGGATATTGGACCATGCCCCCTCTCCGAAATCGATGCGTGCGCCGTCGAGCGTGTTCACGGGATAGCTCTTGTTGAAGAAGGTAATGACGCTGTCGATCACTTGGAATTTGCGGTCGTCGGGGCAAGTGGGGCGCAGTTCCTGTGCGACGTATACCTTGGGATAGTGCGTGAGGCGTTGCGAGAGAGGCTCTTTTCCCTGTCTGAGAATCCTGAGCACCTGCAGGGCCACGATCAGTGCGTCGTCGTAACCATGTGCCAGATCTTCCAGAAAGAAGTGTCCCGACTGCTCACCACCGAGCGGCGCACCATGCTGACGCATTGCATGTTCCACGAAGGAATGGCCCACCTTGCACATGACGGGTTCTCCTCCCCATTGACGGATTTCCGTCTCGAGCGTCGAAGACATGCTGGTCGTGAAAACGACGGGTTTGCCGGGAAAGCGCTTGAGATACTCCTCGGCCAGCAAGAGCAGTGTCTGGTCGCAGCTCAAGATGGTTCCCGTTTCGTCCACGACGCCCAGACGATCGCCGTCGCCGTCCAGGGCGAAACCGATGTCCGCTTTTTCCCGCAGGACGTGTTCCTGCAGCTCCTTCAGCGTCGCGTGCTTACTGGGGTCCGCAGGATGATTGGGGAAGGTTCCGTCCGGATTGAGATAGAGCCCGGTGACCCGTGCGCCCATCCGCTTCAGCGCCTCCATCATCACGGGTCCGGAGGTACCGTTGCCCGTATCGATCACGACCTTCGCCCCGTCGGCGCATCGGCCAAATTGCTTTGCGAGCCAGTCCAAGTACGGAGTGATGCCGTTCATTTGCTTCACCGATCCTTTTCCCGCGAGGAACGTGCCTGCCTGGATTCTCTCGAGTACCGTCTGGATATCGTCCCCCGCGAATGCGACGGCATCGCGGATCTGCAGCTTGAGGCCGTTATCCTCCTTTGGGTTATGACTGGCTGTCACCTGCACACCGCCGTCCAAATTTCCGTGGACGATCGTGAAGTAGTTCACGGGGCTCGGCGTCATGCCGATTGCCAAAATCTCGCACCCAGTCGAGACCAGTCCCTCGATGAGGGCTTGTTCCAGTGGAGCACTGTGGGTGCGCATGTCGCGTCCGACGACCAACCTGGGATGTTCGATGTTGTAGAGCTCCCGCACGATCGAACCGAAGCCCTGCCCGATCAAGCGGTAGACCTCTTCATTCATCTGCGCGGGGACGGCTCCGCGAATGTCGTAGGCTCGAAAGATATGGGGATCAATCGAAGACATAACGCGCAGAGGATACGGACTTCGGGTCTTGCGGTCACTCTTTTCCTATCCGGGCGAAGCTTCCAAATAATTGAATAATATTGTATAATAATAAGGATACACACTATGTCCAAAAAACCCCTCACCGTCGCCTACTTCTCGATGGAGATCGGACTCAAGAGTGCCATCCCAACCTATGCCGGCGGGCTTGGCATTCTCACGGCGGATCTGATGCAGTCGTGTGCGGATTTGGGAGTTCCGGCGGTGTGCGTGACCGGCTGCTGGAAGCACGGGTACCTGCGGCAGACCGTCAACCCGGATGGGTCCCAGCAGTACGAGGAGATCGCGTGGGATATTGCGAAGCACCTGCAGAAGCTCCCCGAACGCGTGACGGTCACGATCGAAGGCCAGCCGGTGGTCGTGGGTGCGTGGAAGCTCGACCTTAAAGGCGCAAAAGGGACGGTGCCGGTGATCTTCCTCGATACCAGCCTGCCCGAAAATCCGCCCGAGGCGCATCGCATCACGCACCGGCTGTACGGCGGCGACCTAAGCCAGCGTATCCGGCAGGAGCTGGTGCTCGGCATTGGCGGCATCAGGATGCTGCGCGCGCTTGGTTACAACGATGTCGGTACATACCACATGAACGAGGGTCATGCCGCGTTCCTCACACTCGAACTCCTGCGGGAGCGGGAATGGCAGGATGCATCCGTGCGCCGGTCCTGCGCATTCACGACGCACACACCCATCGAGGCCGGACACGACGTGTTCCCGTATGACCTTGCACAGCGTATCGCCGGCGACAATCTGCCATGGCACATCCGCAAGATCGCCGGGGAGGACGCGCTTTCGATGACGCAGCTCGCGATGACGATGAGCCGCTTCACGTGCGGAGTCTCGCGCATCCATGCCGCGGTGTCGCGCTGGTTGTTTCCCGGAGTGAAAATCGATTCCATCACCAACGGTGTGCACCATCTCACGTGGTCCAGCCCCGAAATGCAGGGGATCTTCGATCGCAGAAGCAAGGGCTGGCGGGACGATCCTTCGATCCTCACGTCCACCTGCCGCGATTTTGATGACGGTGAACTGTGGCAGGCCCACCAGGCGGCGAAGATGCGCCTGATCGCGGAGGTCAATCGCCGTACGGGCCTGGCGTTCGACCCGGAAATTCTGACAATCGCGAGTGCGCGTCGCGTGGTGTCGTACAAGCAGCCGGAACTGCTCTATGAAAATCTGGAACGGCTCGCTGCCATTTGTCAGGGGCGCGTACAGATCGTGCATTCCGGCAACGCACACCCGTCCGATCCTTTTGCGCAGGGGGTGATTCAGCGCATGGTGGAGCGTTCACGCGCGCTGAAGGACAGAGTGAAGATCGCCTACCTCGAAAACTACAATCCCGATCTTGCCAGACTCCTTGTACAGGGAGCGGATGTCTGGCTGAACACACCCATGCGTCTGCACGAAGCATCCGGGACTTCCGGCATGAAGGCCTGCCTCAACGGCGTGCTCAACTTTTCCACGCTGGATGGCTGGTGGATCGAGGGATACGAGCGCGATCCGGAGGCCGGATGGCGCATCGGGCCGCTCGCCCTGGCGACGAATGTTGATACATCCCGTTCCATTGATGCGGAAGACATCTACACGGAACTGCAGTATCAAATTATTCCCGAATATTATTACGACGGGCGGGCACGCTGGATTCGTCGCATGAAACGGGCGATCGGTCTCATGGGGTACTTCAATACCCACCGGTGCGTTCGCGAGTATCTGGAAAAGGCATGGGGAAATTCATGAAGGTCGGCGAGTCGGCGGTATCTGCGTGCCAGCTTGGAGATTCTCGCAATCTCTACATCGAGATCACAAATCGCACGATGGCGAGGCTGACCATGATCACGATGAGCCCGATGCCCACGCGAATCACGAGGGTCTTCGCCCGTGTGTACTGTTCGTCTTTGCCGAGGTTCACGATCATCAGCAGACCGGCCCAAATGAGCACGATGGTCGCCACGAACGCACCGAAACCCAGGATCACTTGCATGATCTTCGAAACGATCGAGAGGAGCCCTGAGGGTGTGCGCTCAATGACCACCGCATTCAGAATGAATTGTTTCACGGCGATGAGCAGGATGCCCGCGCCGATGGCGATGATCGCGCGCTTCAGGTGGGTGGTGCCGTCATCGCCTCCGTAGCTCACGACGGCGCGGATGCCGCTGATGATGAGGAAGATGATGGCGGTGATGCCCGCAAGCGTCTCGAAGAAGCGCAGTAATCCCCGGATTTCCTCATCGAGGATGGCGGGTCCGCCGGACTTGTACGTCAGGTAGGCCTCGGCGATGCGGGGCGCGAGATTGATGATGATGAGCGCGACGCTGACGGCGATGATGACCTTCTTCGATTTTTCGAATTGCCCTTCATCCTGGCTGAGGGTCAGGGTCAGGCCCGCGCGTACGATCATCAGGATGCCGGCGAACGTGACGATGCCGAGAAAGGATTGAATGATGGTGAGGAAGATGCCGCCGAATTCGGTTGATCCGATGACATTCGGCAGGGCGCCGCCCACGTGCTGGATGGTATCTTCGAAGAAAGCGGCAGCCGTCGTCCGCGGGATCAACCAGAGGGCAGGAACACCGAGCCAGCGGAGTGCGGAGCGCGGCATCATGGGGTGATGATGAAGAAGTTGACGAGCGCACCCGCAGAGATCACGACGATGAGCGCGACGAGGCTTCCGATGATCAGTTTCTTCGCGCGGTCCTTCAGGCTCTCATCCACCGAAACGATCAGCAGGATGCCGGCCACGATCAGCGCGACCACGGCGAGCAGGCCGAAGAGGGTGATGATGTAATTGGCGATTCCCTTCAGCTCGAGTTCGCCCGCGGTCGGATTCTTGTCGTAGACCATGTTCACGAGCGGAGATGCCAGCAGGACAATGGCTGCTCCGAAGATTCCGTGCAGCAGTTTCGTGCGCGCTTTGGTGACGCCTCCTTCGTCGGTCGCCATGATCATGCCAAATCCTTGGATGGTGATGTTGACGAGCAGAGCGGTGGCAATGATCGCCTTGATGAAGGTGATCACGCTGTCGAGGACGGTATTCACTCCGGCGGGATTCACCGCGCCGCGCGTCACGAAACTCGAGGCGATCAGCTCCGCGCCGAGCATGAGGATGACGCCGAACAGCGCGTACTCAAACGCCTGCCTCGTTTCCGTGACGGTCGAGTCGCTCTCCGGCATGACGAGGAGCTTGATGCCGTAGTACATGATGGCGCCGAACAGGATGCCCGTGAAGGCGACGCGCGCCCCGGTGATAATGGTCGCATTGAAGTAGGAAGCCAGGTCGCCGCCGAGACAGGATATTCCGGGAACGACGCACGTCTGAATGATCGCCGGGTTCGGGTTCGAGGCCGCGAGCACCATCTGCGGGAGCACGGCAGCAGCGACGGCGGAGAGGGCAACGAGGATCTTTCGCATAAATCCATCTATTCTACCAGAAATCCGCTTTTGTGGCTACGGCTGGAAGTGCTGGTCTGCTTGAGGCTTTTTGGGAGCGCAATTGCTTTCTTGCGTCTCCTCCCTATCATGCAGTTCCTATGCCACTCACCTCCATCCGCAGCCGACCGGTCGTGCTCGACGCCTCGTCCGAGGCCAAAGTCTACGGACTCTTCGCCCTCGCCCTCCTCCTCACGACAGTCGGGGTTTTCGCCGGGATCGGGTACTCGCGTGTCCTGATCGGGTCGGGCGTGCAGATTGTCTTCCTCATTGCCGAGCTGATTCTGATCTTCACATCGCGGATGTGGATGCGCTCCTCACCGCTCAATATCATCCTGTTTGCCGCCTTCCCGCTCCTGTCCGGCCTCACGGTGTCTCCCTACATTCTGTACGTGCTTGCCGGATACGTGAACGGCGCGTCCATCCTGCTCAATGCCCTGGCGGCAACGATCTTCATGGCGGCCGGATCCGCGGTGTTTGCGCTCACGACGAAGGCGGATCTGTCTGGCATGGGACGGATGCTCTTCATGGGGTTGATCGGCCTCATCGTGATCGCGCTCCTGCAGCTCTTCGTTCCCCAGCTGCGCACCGGCGGGGCGGAAGTGCTGATTGCGGGTGTGGGGGTCGTGCTCTTCGCGGCATTCACCGCCTATGACGTACAGCGCGTGCAGGCACTCGGTCGTCTCGGGGCCAATCCCTTTCTGCTGGCTTTAAGTCTCTACCTCGATATCTTCAATTTGTTCCTGTACATCCTCCGGTTCATGCTGGCGCTCTCGGGGGACCGAAGGTAGGGATTCGAGATTAGAATATTCGAATATTGGGGGGTCGCATTCGTTTCGTGTTGCTCTCTATATTGTCCAATACTGCAGTATTCGATGTCCCAATATTCCAATATTCCAGTACTTCATTCCCCCTGTTTTTTCTTTGCAAAACATCAACATTCCTCTAAGGTACGCCCATGTCCAAGCGACCGACACCCAAGAAGCGGCGTGAGAAAAGCCGCGGCAGACGGCAGCATTCCATCTATGTGCAGAAGCGCATCAGAAAGCTCCTCAATAAGCAGCGTTCCCCGTATGGTGCCACAGCCGCGCCCAAGAAGCGCGCACGCAAGGCTCTGAAAGGAATCACACGCATTAAAGCGTAGGACTTAGGACGAAGGAGTCCATTCTTTACTAGGTTACTCGGAGTAGGGCCTTTAGTCCTTTGTCCTTTTCCCTTCGTCCTTTCGTTGAGATTCTCTCCGCAATCGCTACCATAGTCGTACCTATGGCGAGAAGACGTCACCTCTCCCGGATTGCCGTTATGCAGACGCTCTTCGAGCGGGAACGTCGGCCGTGCGATGAGCTGGAATCGCTCGAGCGCAACGCCGCAGAGCTGGGTGAGATTGATCAATCGTTCGCGGAAAAACTCCTTTTGGGTATTGCCGAAAAGGAGAATGCGCTCAGGAAGGCCGTGTCTACCCACGCGCCGGGATGGACACTCGAGCGCATGGATCCCATTTCGCGGTGCATTCTGCTCGTGGGCGCCTACGAACTTCTCTTTCTCAAAGAGGCGCCTCCGGCCGTGATCATGAATGAGGCCATCGAGATCGCCAAGGAATACGGCACGGCGGAGAGCGGAAAATTCGTGAACGGCGTGCTCAATGCCATTGCGCAGGGCACAGGGAAATAATGTAGAATGGAGAATGTAAAATGTAGAATTCGCAAGCGTCAGCCATTGTTTATCGTTTTATTTTACATTCTGAATTTTACATTCACCATTCCGTCTGATGCCTCCACAGCCGTTAAGTCTCCTTGAGAAATCTCTGCATCTGTCGTTCAAGAACAAAGACCTGCTCGCGCAGGCGCTTACGCATCGCAGCGCCACAGGCAAATCCCGCATTCACAAGCACAATGAGCGCATGGAGTTTCTCGGGGATGCCGTCCTCGAACTTGTGGCTACCGAGTACCTGTTCTCGTTCGAGAGCAAGAGCGAAGGGGAACTGACCAATTGGCGCGCCGCGCTCGTGAACGGCAAGCAGCTGGCATCCGTTGCGCGGGAGCTTCAGTTGGGGGATTATCTCTTCATGAGTCGCGGCGAGGAGGCGAGCGGCGGGCGGGACAAGGAATCCACGCTCGCCAATGCACTGGAGGCGCTCATCGGGGGCATCTTTCTCGATCAGGGGTTCGAGGCGGCCCGAACGTTCTGCTTCGATCACATCCTCATGCGTCTGGGGGAACTGCTCAAAGCAGGCAAGCACCGGGACTTCAAGAGCGTGTTCCAGGAGAAGGCGCAGGAGCTCACGGGCGTGACGCCGCACTACGAGGTTGTCGCGGAGAGTGGTCCGGACCATGACAAGGAATTCACGTCAGCCGTGTTTCTGGGGACCGAGGAGATTGCTCGAGGGTCGGGAGCGAGCAAGCAGGAGGCGGAGCAGGCTGCCGCGGAGAAGGGTCTGAAGGCAAAGAAGTGGAAGTGAGACCCGCTTCGCCGTTACCTGTTCGATGAATGCTCACCTTGGAGCGCTGATTCCTGCTCTATGAGCTCAGGGCAATTGAGTGCCTTGAATGCGTTTCGAATCGAGAGGGCGGCTTTTTCCGGTGCGTCTCTTCCGATAGTGACGATTATGTGTCCGTTTTGCGGCTCAAACTTGCATCCGTATTGCTCGCAGAGAATCCTCCCGGCTTCGCGGGAATCCGCATCGAGTTGAGCTGCGCTGAATCGAAGGGTTTCTATGGCTCCAATGTAAGGAGCGATTCACAAGACTGCAAGAGTGAAGCGCTTCTTTTCAAGAACCCAACGCTCAACCCATCTTGATCTCAATATCCACGCCGGAGGGCAGGGAGAGGCTCTGCAGGCTTTCCATGGTCTTGAACGTGGTTTCCTTGAGGTCGATCAATCTGCGGTGCGTGCGCATCTCGAACTGATCCCGGGAGTTCTTGTGCACGAAGGTCGAACGGTTCACGGTGAACTTGCGGATCTTGGTGGGCAGGGGGATCGGCCCGTGGATGACGGCTCCGGAACGTTCCGCGGTATCGATGATCTTTGCGGCAGCCTCGTCGAGCACCGTATGATCGAACGCGCTCAGACGGATGCGGATGGAGGGAGCTTCTTTCACCTCAGTCTTCTTGGCGACGGGTGCGGGAGTGGGTTTTTTCTCCACGGCAACGGGTTCTCTGCGGGGGGCTTCCGGTTTCTTCGCTGCGGGATGCGCCTTGGGAGGAGCTTTCTTGGCAGGAGCGGTTTTCTTTGCGGGAGCCTTCTTGGGTGCGGCCATGGGAGAGGAGGGGAGAAAGAACAGGATAGTGTTTCTGTAGGGTCACGGCATGCCGTGACCCTACAGTGGCGGATTGCTATTCAATGACCTTGGTCACCACGCCGGAGCCGACCGTGCGGCCGCCTTCGCGGATGGCGAAGCGCGTCCCTTCGTTCAGGGCGATGGGCGAGCCGAGCGTGACGACGAACTTCACGCTGTCGCCTGGCATGACCATTTCCACATTCGCGGGCAATTCAACCGAGCCGGTCACGTCCGTCGTGCGGAGGTAGAATTGCGGCTTGTAGCCCTTGAAGAAGGGCGTGTGGCGGCCGCCTTCCTCTTTGGTGAGGACGTAGACCTCGCTTTCGAACTTGGTGTGCGGGGTGATGGAGCCCGGCTTGGCCAGCACCTGACCGCGCTCGATGTCGTCGCGCTCAATGCCGCGCAGCAGCAGACCCACGTTATCACCGGCCATACCCTCGTCGAGGAGCTTGTGGAACATCTCAACGCCCGTCACCACGGTCTTGCGCGTCGGCTTGATACCGACGATTTCGACTTCCTCATTGATCTTCACCTTGCCCTGCTGAATGCGGCCCGTGGCCACGGTGCCGCGACCCTTGATGGAGAAGACGTCTTCCACGGACATCAGGAAGGCCTTATCGGTCTGGCGCTCGGGGACGGGAATCCACTCATCGAGCGTGTCGAGGAGCTTCTTGAGAGTCTCGATTTCTGCCTTATCCCCTTCCACCGCCTTGAGGGCGCTGCCGCGCAGGATTGGGGTCTTGTCGCCTGGGAATTCATACTTGGTGAGCAGCTCGCGCACCTCCGTCTCCACCAGGTCGATGAGCTCAGGGTCCGTCACGAGGTCGACTTTGTTGAGGTAGACCACGATGTATGGCACGTTCACCTGGCGGGCCAGGAGAATGTGCTCGCGGGTCTGGGGCATGGGGCCGTCGGCGGCGGAGACCACGAGGATGGCACCGTCCATCTGGGCTGCGCCCGTGATCATGTTCTTCACGTAGTCGGCGTGTCCCGGACAGTCCACGTGCGCGTAATGGCGCTTGGGGGACTCATACTCCACATGTGAGGTGTTGATCGTGATACCACGCTCTTTCTCTTCGGGAGCATTGTCGATGTCGGCATACCCCTTCTTTTCTCCTTCCGGTGAGAAGTTAAAGGAGAGAGCCGCGGTGAGCGTGGTCTTACCGTGGTCGACGTGACCGATGGTGCCGACGTTGACGTGCGGCTTGCTGCGGTCGAATTTCTTCTGATCTGCCATAACAAAGGAGGGAAAAGGGGAATATCAGAAGCACTCTAGCTTCTTTTTGCCCGAAAAGTCTAGGGAGATTGCGGAGGGTCGTCAACGGAATTACAGCGTAAATCAGGAAAAGGAAGAGAATCTTCCGGTCATCCGGTCGTGATTTCTTTGGATCATCCTCTCCATTATCCTGAAACTATGCGGCGAAAAGAACGGATTTTCGGGTTCGTAGAGGCGATATGGCAGTGGTATGCCGTCCATAAACGCGCGCTGCCTTGGCGTGATCTTCCGTTACAGGATGCCACGGAGCGCGTGTACAGAATCCTGGTCTCGGAGGTCATGCTCCAGCAGACGCAAGTCCCGCGAGTCATCGTTCTCTATCCGCGTTTCCTCGGTCAGTTCCCAACGTTGGTGACACTCGCACGGGCATCGAACGCCGATGTCATCCGCGCGTGGCGCGGTATGGGGTATAACGCCAGGGCACTGCGCTTGAGGGATGCTGCGCGGTATCTTGTAGAAAGGTTGCAGGTTGAAGGTTGCACGTTCCACGATCGGGAGAAGATGTCAGAAACCCGCAACGTGCAACGTGCAACGTGTCACTTTCCGAAGAGCATGGAAGAACTCACTTCCATCCCCGGCTTCGGTCACTACACGGCGGCCGCCATCCGGAATTTCGCGTTCAATCTGTCGACTCCCTGTATCGACACGAATATTCGTCGCATCCTTCACCGCACTTTCGTGGGGCCGGAACATCCGGATGGGACATGGGAGAGGGATGACCGGTTTCTGCTGCGCATCGCTGCGGATGTACTGGCTGCTGCGATAGACGGCGCACCGCATCACGATGCGCGAAACTGGCACGCGGCGTTGATGGACTTCGGATCGCTCGTCCAGACGAAGAAGAATCCTCGGTGGGACCTCTGTCCGCTCACAGCGAGCGGACTCATGAAAGCCACAATCAAAAATTTCCCGAGGTCCGAAGTCCGAATCCCGAAGTCCGAACCCGGCCGCATCATCGCCGGCCGCTTCGTCCCCAATCGCATCATTCGTGGGCGCATTGTGGAAGCACTGCGGGATCAACCCTCCGGGCTTTCGCTTGACGCACTCGGCAGGCAAGTGGCCGCCGATTGGTCCATGGTCCGGCATCGACGGTGGATCGAATCCATCCTCCTCAGACTGATGCAGGAGGCATTGATTATGCGCTCGCGCCGAAAGTTCCGACTGGTCGATTGATCTTTTCCAAATGAAACAATCGCGGCGAAGCGGTGGGGGGCTTCAGACGGGACCCACCGCTGCCCGCCCGAACGTACCGTTCGGCCAGCCCGACAATGTCGTTCTGGCGGGTACGGGCGGGGAGCCGCATCATTGAAGGGAAAAGAGAGTCCGTGAGAGAAAAACCGCTCGCCCTGAGCGAAGCCGAAGGGTAGGTTTGTCTCTCACGAATCGCATATGCACGAATCCACGACGCACACGCCGTTCGTGCAGCTCATGTTCGTGGTGCACTGACCTCCGCCTGCCGCACCCGCACAGCAGACCGGCGGACGCTGACAACCATTCGCATCCGGTCCGATCTGGGGGAAGAGAACGCCGCCCGGGCAGGCGGGGGGAGTGACTGCAGGACACTGTTGCGCGCATATGCACGAATCCACGACGCACACGCCGTTCGTGCAGCTCATGTTCGTGGTGCACTGACCTCCGCCTGCCGCACCCGCACAGCAGACCGGCGGACGCTGACAACCATTCGCATCCGGTCCGATCTGGGGGAAGAGAACGCCGCCCGGGCAGGCGGGGGGAGTGACTGCGGGGCAGGCCACGCAGGAGCAACTCGCGGCGTCACACCGCATCTGTGGACAGGGGGCAACGAGACAGTTGATGGGGGGGCAGGAGAAGCCGATCTCGCACGCTTCTCCGACTTCCAGCACACCGTTGCCGCAGGCTGCCGGGGAAGAAGAGGAGGAGCTTTGGCCACAGAGGAAGGAACAGCGCCCCTCGGCATCGGCACCGATGATCGTCTCGAAGCAGGAAACGCAGGAGTTATATCCGTTGGCACAGGAACAGTCGGAGACGGAGAGCACGGAAGACGATTGTCCCGCTCCATAGCCGCACACGCCCTCCTGACACACCTGGTTTCCCGGACACATGCTCGAGAAGGCGCTGATCGCCCCGAAGTAGGGGGCGCGTGCGGAGCAGGAGTACTGCACGAACTGATTCGGCTTGTCCGGGATACAGGAATCCTGCTGCACGATTTCGCCGCAGGAGGGGATGCCCGTGGAACAGTAGAAGCTGCGGACCATGCCGCGGATGCCCGGATCGTCGGTGGGGTCGGTGTCCGTGCACTCGAAGCGGCAGATGTTCGAACAGCCGTCGCCGCTCACGGCATTGCCGTCGTCGCAGTTCTCGGCCGGCGCGTCGACCACCCCGTTGCCGCAGGCGCTTGCGGGGATCGAGGAGGAAACGCGGGAGGCACTCGACGATGAACTGGGAGGGCAGACGAGCGTGGAGACGATGCGGCTGCCATTATTGCTGGGGAATGTTTCGATGACATTGGGAGACCCGATCGTCGATTGCATGTCCGCGACCACGGTGCAGGTGGAAGGAGCCTGAACCGCGATCGTGAACGTCGCGGATGCGTTGACCGCCATCGTCCCGTTGCCTGGAATGCAACGCATGGCCTGGGCCGACGTCACGGTGCAGGCCGGGGAGGAGGCGGCGGGGAGGAGCGTGAAACCCAGAGGCACGAAGAAATCGAAGAAAACGTTCGGCGCCGCATCCGGACCGCCGTTGGCGATGTAAGCGGAGTATTCGACCGTTGCTCCAGCCGTGATGCGTCCGGGGCCGGTGAAGTTCAAAATTGCCAGGTTGGCGTGCGCCGTTCCTGCAGAAGAAGAGGAAAGAGGAGCGGGGACTGACGACGAGGAGGAGCTGTTCGTCGAGATCTCCCCCTGTTTCACCGTGCAGTCATTCATGCACCAGGGAGGATCGCGGAAGAGCATATGGTAGTCGGAATTCCATCCGCCACGATCACACTCTTCTCCGGCGTCGAGCGTGCCATTACCACACAATGCCTGTCCGACATTATTCTCAGGATGCGGGTCATCAATGGTGAGGGTGTCAATCTGGGGAGCATACGGTCGTATCCTGAAATCAATCGTCTCCGGCCAGCTGCTCGTATACATGCTCGTGTCGAAGGTGAGGTCGAAGGTTGTCCTTCCGGAAACCGGCAGCGACAGCATGGCGCACAGCACAGAGCTGTCGGTCTGCGCGGAGCAAGTCTTCAGGCTTGAGAGGTCGGCATTGAAGGTCAGTTTTGGAAGGGGACCGGTACGGAGTTGATACGCATCGACTGCTGTTGGGCCCAGATTCTGAACAACAATGCGATACGTCAGACGTTTCCGGCCATTGGTTCCCGTCGTACTTTCGCTCACATCCGGGAGCGGAACGCTGACCGAGAGATCCGCTTCCACATGGCATTGTTCCGAACAGCCGTCGCCGCTCTGCAGGTTCCCATCATCGCACTGCTCAAAACGATCCTGCGTCCCGTTGCCGCAGGAAGTGAACGCCACGAATTTCGCGGTATCCATCGTCACCGGCCCGCGGATCAGCGCAAACACGTTGGTGCCGTTGATCGATATGACGGGAAAGGCGAAGGTGAGAGCGATGTCTTTCGTGGCTCCTGCAGGAAGATCGAAATGATCACAGATGTAGGAACCAGATGCAGTATTGCGCCTGCACAGAGAGTCGGATTGCGCGGCATCTAGTTGGAATGCGGCCATGTTGTTGTTGCCGTACAGCTGGATGTCACTCAGTGGAGAGCCGCTCACGTTCGTGAGCGACACGTGGAAAGTGGCGGAACCGGGCATGGATACGAATGACGGACCGTCAAGAGTGAGCGTGAGGGCGGAAGAGAGTGAGGAGGATTGTGGATAGGTCACGCAGTCCTGGCAGTTGCAGCGGTTCTCCCCCGTGCCACATCTGCCGTCACCGCAGTTCGTGCAGATGAAGACTTTCTGCGTGAGCGTGCAGTCCCCCGAGGAACCCTTCGGATTCACCGTGCGCGCCTGCAGGCCCGGACAGCATCTGTCCCGCGCGACAACGCCTTGTTTTCCTTCGGCGATGCAGTTGCCCGGCGTCCCTTCGGGAAGCTGATAGGCGCATTCCATGGGGCAGTTGCAGATGGTTTCACCCAGTCCGCAGATCTTGTCGCGGCCGCACTTCACGCAGGTCCAGACATCCGACGGCTTGTTGCAGGAACCGTCCGAGCCGACGGACCATTGGGTGGAGCGCATCAGTCCTTCACAGCAGGTGTCGTTGGTCCTCCACTGGCCGATGGCTCCTTCCGTGATGCACTGGTCGAAGGTCGCCGCGTGCCAGGCACTCGTGGAACGCAGAGTGAGGATCACCGCCGCAATGAGTGCAAAGAGGCCGAGAGGGAGGAGCAGGGAGGTCCAGCGCAGATGGAGAGCGGGCATCGGAGAGCGTGATGGAAAGAGAGGAATCAATGACACGAACACGAGGAGATGACGCAGGTTCCTCCGCTGCAGGTCAGATCCAGAGAACACTGGGCCGTGGGGTTGTTGGCGCCCTCGCAGCAGACAGGGGGTCGGCTGCAGCCGTTTGCATCCGCGCTCATCTGCGGCACGAGAATGCCGTTACTGCAGAATGGCGGCGCAACGGGGGGACAGACTGCCGGGCAGTCGACGGGGCAATTGCACTTGTCCTCCCCCTGACCGCATGTTTCGTTGCCGCAGGTCGACCACCAGCCATCCACGCATGTGCCGATCGACCCGTCAGTCGTTGCGATGCAGCCGCCGTCCGCGAGTGTACTGTTGGGTTTGATCCCCGCATTCCTGCTGCAGCAATTCGTGGGTCCGAACTGGGAGGAACCGTAGACTCGCTGGCCGTTCTGGGCGCAAACGGAAGACAGCGAAGACGAAGAGCTGGAAGACGAAGAGCTGGAAGAAGATCCCCCGCAGACGGTTTTCCTGCAGTACGCGGTCCCGCACCAATCCGCATTGCCGCATCCTTCGCCGTTGCGTTCCACATGACATCCGGGTTCCAGGCCACCGGTGAGACCGCAGTGCCATGCATTGTCATTGCCGAAGAACGGAATTCCCGAGCACGAGTACCCGTCATCGCAGCCATTCCACCGTGCGCAGTTGCTCGGCTGACCGTCGCACATCCATCCGCTTTCGATCTGGCAGGAGGCCGAGCATCCGTCGCCATTCGACGCGTCGCCGTCATCGCAGGCTTCCGTGCTGTCACGCGATCCATCGCCGCAGGCCGGGCCGACACTCACGCCGGTCCTGAGCACCTTGCCGTTGCGACCGTTTCCTCCGATGTAGTAGTCGCTCACCGTCCCGAGTACCCAGAGCTCCCCCTGGAAGGACACGGCGCTGTTCGGGATGAAGTCGTTGAGGTCGGAGGGGAAGGTTCCGGTGACCATCCTCCAATGCTGGCCGTCCGTCGTGACCACGGCGGAACCCCGCATGTCAGCAGACGTGCCGAGCAGCCAGATGGCGCCCTCGTGCAGAGTGGGTTTCATGAAGGTCTTCCCGGCGGTCGTTGTCGGAAGCGTGGAGACCTGCGTCCACGTCGTGCCATTGCTGGATGCGAAAACGTTGCGCGGGGAGGAATGGTCGAGGATGAAGAGCCTGCTGCCGATTGTGAAGGCATTGTCTTTCGTCACGTGGAACGGAAGGTCCGGCTGGAGGCGGGACCAGCTCGTTCCGTTGTGCATGTAAATTTCATTGGAGGGGTACGGGACCGCCGTCTGTCCGGTGAGGGCACCCAGGAGTGATCCTATGAGGGAGCCGTGGAACGGGGTGGCTTTGTAGTACCCGCCGAGGAAGAACGTTTGGTTGCCGGTCCTCAGGACCGCTCCGTCGTAGCGGGGAACGGGGAGGGCATATGTGGGACTGGACGTAAAACCGATAGAGAACAGGTTGGTGGTGGAGAAAGCCCAGGTCACCACGCTGTCTCTGTCGGCGAGGCCGCCGAGGAGCAGGGCGCTTCCCTCCGATTGCATCGCCGCTGCATTGGCAAGAGGCTGCGGGAGCGAAGCGACGTCCCTCCAGCTCAGTCCGTCCTCGGAGCGCAGTTCGCTCTTCGTCGCTCCCCAGAAGTCATTGCCTCCCACGAGGTACAGGTACGAGCCATGTCCGAAGAGGGCATAGTCGCTGAGCGTGCTCACGAGGTACGAGCTGCCCACTGTCTGCCATTGCACGCTGGAGGGAGGCTCGGAGACGCACCGGCAGTCACCGCCGCAGGTCTGTCCCTGATTGCAGAAACCGCTCGAGCCGTCGCACTGCTCACCCGCATCGACCACGCCGTTGCCGCAAATGGGAATGGGTGGGGCGGATGAACTGGAGGAGGAAGCCGTTCCGGTGCAGCAGCAGTAGTTCTGATAGGTCTGATGAATCGCGCCCCAGGCATTCGAACATTCATAAGAATAATTTGCGCCATTCGCCACGATTTTTTCACCGCCGGTGAATGTGGTCCCATTCCAGGTGGTGAAGGGGGTACAGCCGGTCGCGGCACAGGTTTTTCCGCGCGCGGCACACTCCGTGGCGCAGGAGTTACCTGAGGTGTGAGGGGGACCGACCTGTGTCCATGCGATGCCGGTGGCCGAAACGGAAGAGGCAGAAGAGGAGAGAGCACTGCTCTGGCGGGAAGAAGAACTGGACCGCGGTCGCGGGCAATCGGCGGGGCAGTTGCAGTAGTTTTCCCCCAGGCCGCATAGCCCGTTGCCGCATTGGACGCAGCGGTAACTGCCACCGGGCAGGGCATCCGGGCAGGAGCCATTCTGTCCGGGCCCTACGGAGGGCACTCCATTCAATCCTGCACAGCAGGTCGCCGCGCCCGGGAGAACTGCGGCAGATTGGCCCTCCTGAACGCAGACAAGGGATGAAGAGGAAGATGAGGAGGAGGAAGATGAAGAGGAGAAGGAACGGGAGGACGAGGAGCCCGGCACACACTTGCAACACGGACCGGAACAGTCGCCATTGCCGCAGGCGGAGTCGCACTGCAGCACTTTTCCAATGCCGCAGGTGATCGAACGGCGGGCACACTGATTGTTCACCCACAGAACCGGACAGGAGTACCCGGAGGGACAGGCGGTCCAGGCGGAGCTTAAAGAACTGCTGCTCGCACCTGCCACTTTTTCGATGCGGATGGATTCGGCGACCGCCAGCCTGCGGGCAGGGTCAGTGCCGCTGGCGTTTGTGGGAAGAGGAGTGGGTTCATGTTCCACTCTGATTGAGGTGGCAGAAGCCCGAATCTGCGTCAGGAGAATCCACGTGGGGGAGGAGGAGGCGTAAGAGTCGGGGTAACAGAGGGGATCGCCGTATTGCATTTTTGCGTCCGCGGAAAGCGGCAGGACTCTTGTAGAGCCATTGAAGACTTTCCAGAAGTTCGTCGGGCATCCGTACATCGTGTTATTGTTCGTGGTCAGTCTGTACCTCTGCGTGCGGACAAAGACATCATAGGTCTCACCGGTGCGCACCGGCACGGTCCAGCTGGTGCGGGCGATGTCGCTGGAGACCGTCGTCCTCGTCATCAGATTGCTGCTGAGGTCGAGCGTGGTGGTGTTCTTGGGTTGGCCCGTGGCGGAAGTCGAACACTGGCAGCTTGCGTTGCAGGATGTTCCCAGGGGGCAGGTGAAGTCCGCCTCACACTCTTCATTATTGGTCAGGAGGGTATCGCCACATACCAGACAGGACGTGCAGTCCAGGCAGAAGTTGCCTTCCGGGCAACCCCGGTTACCTTCCAGTTCGCAGATCTCCCGCGGAAAACCGGTGCGATCGAGGTACCCGTCACCGCAGACCGTATTGGGAATGCAGGTGTACGTTTCCGGATTGAGCCAGTAGCCATCCGGACAGGAGAGCGGCTGACAGTCGCAGTACGGACTGTTACTGCCATCGGCGCACCCCCAGCCCTCGGGGCAAACGCACTGGTTTCTCAACTCGTCGAACATTCTGTTGGCATTGGGGCATGCCCATTCCCCGCATTCGCGCCAGTTCATGCTGAGGGGACAACTGCAGCCGCTGTAGCCTCTTGGACAATTGTCGAGGTACCCTGCTGCCATGGGGACACCGGCAGCCGCTCCGCCGTTGCCACCTCCTGCCGAATCACTCTGCGGGGCCAAAGGTGTGACACTGGAAGCACCCTGTACCGGCAGCGCGGGCAGGGCCACGCCTTTTGCGGCCTGTGCTGCGACACTCTGCGCGCTCGACGCAATCATCATGGTCGGGGCCGTAGCGATGGAGGCAACGGAACTACCCACGCGTTCGATGCGCGCGGCATCCGCGACCATCCCATTCGCCGAGAGCACCTGTGGCCGTCTGAGCATGATGGAAACGGAAGGGCCTTTGACGGTATACGTGCCCAGCAGTGACCAGTTTTTGCCGTCGTACGCATTGCCCGTGGGATCGACCTTCTGATTCAGCGTGACGGATCCGAGCGGAGATGTCCCGTCCCTGATGACGTAGAAAGCCTGGTTCGTGAGCAGGCTGTAGGCCTTGAAGGTGACGAAGAATTTATACTGGCCTGCGGGCACGTTGGTGAACGTCCAGGTGGCCGAAAGCGAGGTGTCAGTGTTCGTCGTCGGCGAAGTGATATCTCCCTTGTAGCCCAGAGAATGCTGGTAAGTCTGCCATCCTTTCCCAATCGTCCTGAAACCACTGTCACCGTCATCGATCACCTGTGACATTCCCGCGGCGAGTTGTCCCGGCAGTGCATCCCCCTGCAGATTCCAGAGCGTTCCCACGATTGCAGCCCCGACGCTGAGGGCAAAAATTCCAAGAAGAGCGAAGCGCTTTGAAACCATGGGAGAGAGCGGGAGAAGTATTTAGCAAATCGTACCATTGCTGTATTTCAGCGCATCTGTGATGACTTGACGGGGATGGAGAAAGAAAACAAAGAGTACAAAGAGGACGAGGATGACCAGATCATCATCTTCTTTGTATTCCTTGTACTCCTTGTACTCTTTATACTCTTCTACTTCGCCATTTCTTCCACTCTCCGTTCCCGGATCACATTCACCTTGATGACGCCCGGATACGTGAGTTCCTTCTCGATCTTCTCGGCGATGTCCTTGGCCAGTCTGGCCTGCCCCAGGTCATCTACCTTTTCCGTATCCACGTACACGCGTACCTCGCGGCCTGCGGAAATCGCGAAGGCGCGTTTCACACCCTCAAACCCCTTGGCCACTTCTTCCAGTTCCTTCAGGCGGCGCACGTAGGCCTCGAAGGACTCGCGACGTGCACCCGGCCGTGCGCCCGAGATCGCATCCGCCGCCGCCACGATGAAGGCTTCGGGGGACTCGATCGGCACGTCGTTGTGATGCGAGGCGATGCAGTGCAGCACCTCGGGGCGGACCTTGAACTTGCGCGCGATCTCGAGGCCGATCTCCACGTGTGTGCCGGCGATCTCATGGTCGAGCGCCTTGCCGATGTCGTGCAGCAGACAGCCCTCCGTCACCACCTTGGCGTCCGCGCCGATCTCCTCGGCCAGCATGCGGCCGATGTTCGCCATCTCCAGAGAATGTTTAAGCACGTTCTGTCCGTAACTCGTGCGGAAGCGCAGGCGCCCGATAATCTTGAGCAGATCCTGCGGATAGTTGGTGATGCTCAGCTCTTCCGCGGCGCGCTTGCCGAATTCCAGCATCATCTTGCCGACTTCCTCTTTCATCTTGGCAACGACTTCTTCGATGCGCGCCGGTTGGATGCGTCCGTCCTTGATCAGTTTCTCCATGGCCAGTTTCGCCACGTAGCGGCGCGCCAGATCGTAGCCCGAAATGACAATCGCCCCGGGAGTGTCATCGATGATGATGTCCACGCCGGTCGCCGCTTCGAACGCGGTGATGTTGCGTCCCTCTTTGCCGATGATTTTGCCTTTCACGTCGTCGGAGGGCAGCTGCACCACGGTGGCCGTGGATTCCGTCGCCACTTCTGACGCGTAGCGCTGCATGGCTTCGGCCAGCAGATTTTTTGCTTCTTCTTCCGCCTCTTCCTTGAACTGCTCTTTGACCAGCTTGGCCTGCCCGGCATAGAAGGACGAGAATTCGTGCACGAGCTCCTCCTTCAGTTGTTCCTTGGCTTCGGTCTGTGTGAGCTTGGCAACTTTCTCCAGCGCCTCGCGGTGTTTCTGGCTGGCGACGTTGAGTTCGCTCTTGAGTGTCACGACCTCCTGTTCCTGCTTTTGGACATTCGCGCGCTGTCGCTCCAGCTCGCGCACTTTTTCATCCAGAGATTTCTCTTTCTCCTCGATGCGGCCTTGCTCCTTCTCCAGCTTCGCTTCCATTTCTGCAGCTTGCGCCTTCGCCTCAGAGAGGATCTCTTTTGCCGCGACGCGCGCCTCGGCTTCAGCCGTCTTGATCTGGCTCTGCGCCTGCGCGATGCGCAGGTTCAGTCTTTCGATGTCCTGCTCTTTCTTGCTGATGTCGGCCTGCAGTGTTGCGCTGACGTGCTTGCCTTTGTTGAAGAGAAAGAAACCGGCAAGTACGCCGAGAGCGCCACCTCCAAGTAGGGCGAGGAATACAATGGTGTTGTCCATGGGATCGAAGGGGAACAGAGAAAAAATCCCTGCTCCTGCCTTGAGCTGCTTACCTGTCACTCCTCCCTAAAAGGAGGGAAGTTGCCGCAAATGAAGAAGGATGCGTCACAGGAATGAGATCGAAGGGAAGGGAGCAGAGGGGGGAAGATGCGTGGAATGAAGAGGAAAAGCTCACGTAGGAGCTTGTGTACATTCTAACGGATTTGTTCCCTCTTGCGAAGAGAGAAACTCGGCGCTTTGTGAAGCCACCGGATAAGCCTTAAGCCAAAAGGTCGTGTTGACGGATCTTCGATTTATTGAGACACACCGTTGGTGCGTCTTTCCTGCCGCGTTCTGCCCGGGCATGGAACTGGAATTTCCTGATCCAGGAGCCAAAAAAGATGTGTCTCCTCTTTTTCGTTTCCGCGGAGCCGCTGCTGAGATCCATGAATTGGGTTGCAATGGTGCGCTTTGGAACCGCACAAGTTTCTGCACCGGCTCGCCACATACCTGCTTCCGGCAGGCGTCCTGCTGTGCGTGCTGTCGGGGGAGGGGATCCATCGGGTGTTCGCGGATGACGGAGCAGGTGCAGCGGTCATCAGTGAAGTGATGTGGATGGGGTCGGATCTTTCGACTTCCGATGAGTGGGTGGAGATCGCATGTCCGACATCGCACGATTGCAATCTTTCCGGCTGGACCTTTACGAGCCTCAAAAGCACGGGGGAAGAAGCGGTGATTATTTCGTTCGCGACGGGCGCAGTGATTGCGACGGGAGAAGTACGCGTGCTCAGTAATTTTTCGCTTTCCTCTTCGCGGTTGGCGGCCGAGCCGTGGATGACGACACCCAGCATGAGTCTGCCGAATTCCAAATTACTGCTGCGCCTTCGCGATGCCACCGGGACTGTGCAAGACGAGGTGGATGACGGCATCGGCAATCCCTTTGCAGGAGCCAATCCTTCGGGAGGCCCCAAGGCCAGCATGGAGCGCATCGACCTCAGTGCCTCCGGCAATGTTGAAGAAAATTGGCGAACGGCAGTCACTGCATTCGGATTCAAAGACGGCGTCCCCATTTTCGGCACGCCGGGAGTGATTTCTTCCCCACCGATGCCCTTCCACGGAGGGGGAGAGTCTTCTTCTGAAGGATCCTCATCCATCTCCCTTCCCCC
>CAZVLZ010000012.1:0-26299 GCA_964628345.1 uncultured Candidatus Peribacteria bacterium
CATACTTACCATCGAGAATCGATTTGAAACTCTTCACCGTATCGTCGCGGCGCACGAACTTGCCGGGAATACCGGTAAAGGTTTCGGCCACGAAGAAGGGTTGGCTGAGGAACTTCTGGATCTTGCGGGCGCGCTTGACGGTGAGCTTGTCTTCCTCCGCAAGCTCTTCCATGCCCAGAATGGCAATAATGTCCTGCAGTTCCTTGTAACGCTGCAGTACTTTCTGCACGGCACGGGCCGTCTGATAGTGCTCCTCGCCGACGACGGCCGGAGAAAGGATCGTGGATGTGGAATCGAGCGGATCGACGGCGGGGTAGATGCCCAGCTCCGACAGCGCGCGCGAGAGCACGATGGTGGAATCGAGGTGACCGAAGGTCGTGGCCGGGGCCGGATCGGTGAAGTCGTCGGCCGGCACGTACACGGCCTGCACCGAGGTGATGGAACCCTTCTTGGTCGAGGTGATGCGCTCCTGCAGCGCTCCCATTTCGTTGGCCAGCGTCGGCTGATAGCCCACGGCGGACGGAATGCGCCCGAGCAGGACGGAGACTTCGGAACCCGCCTGGGTGAAACGGAAGATGTTGTCGATGAAGAGCAGCACGTCGCGCTGTTCCTCGTCGCGGAAGTACTCGGCGTGCGTGAGGCCCGCAAGCCCGACGCGCAGGCGCGGTCCCGGCGGCTCGTTCATCTGGCCGAAGACCAGTGCCGTTTTGGCGAGAACGCCCGAATCTTTCATTTCGTAGTAGAGATCGTTTCCCTCGCGGCTGCGCTCTCCCACGCCGGCGAACACGGAGTAGCCGCCGTGCTCGGTGGCGATGTTGCGGATGAGCTCCTTCACCACCACGGTCTTGCCCACGCCCGCTCCGCCGAAGAGGCCGACCTTGCCTCCTTTTAAGATAGGGCAGATCAGGTCGATGACTTTGATCCCCGTCTCGAGCACTTCCGTCTCCGTGGATTGCTCGTCGAACGTGGGTGCCGGGCGGTGGATGGGGTACTTCTTCTTGGTCTGGATCGCCGGCATGCCGTCCAGAGGATTGCCGAGCACATCGAACATGCGTCCCAGTGCTTCGGGACCCACAGGAACGGAGATCGGCATCCCCAGATCCGTGACGGCCACTCCGCGCGCGAGTCCGTCGGTCGGACCCATGGCGACCGTGCGCACTGCTCCGCCGTCCAGGTGCTGCTGCACCTCGAGCGTCAGTGTTTCTTTGCCGCAGGGAACCGTCAGTGCGTTATAAATCGGAGGAAGCTCGTTCGTCGGGAACACGCAGTCCACCACCGCACCCATCACTTGAGAAATGGAACCAGCCATAAAAGGAAGAGGAAATCAAAAAGAGTGAAACCATCCTAGAAGAGTCTCTCTTTTCTGCAAAGGGGTAAAGAGGGAACTTTTTTTGAAGAGACAGAAGCGCGATGGTTCGTCAGGAAAAAACACCACTCCATTGACAGAATGCTACTTTGAACTAAACTCATCATCGTATGCAGCGCGTCCCTTCCATGAAGAAGATGACCAAGACGACCTCCCTCACCGGGAAGGACGGCTGCTGAACCCTGTGCACTCTGAGACCTTCAGCCCCCTTCCCACCCGAAGGGGGTTTTCGTTATTGCTCTCTTTCTCCTCCTTTCCATGAAAGAATCCCCTCTCCCCCATAGCGGCTTTCGCGCCCTTCGGGACGCCGGAACCTACATCACGAAGATCGGTGGTGAGAATGCAGCGGATCTCCGGACAAATGCGGAGATCGTGCGCAGGCGCTCAACCGAAGGCAAGCAGCAGGTTCTGGCAATTTCGGCACTGCGCAGCGAAAACAGTACCTACAATCATTATGCACATGCATCGGTCGCCGATCATGATGCGGACGGGCGCAGAAAAAGCGGATTCAACACCACATCGCACCTGATCGCCGTTGCCAAAGCTCTGCGTGCAGACGATCGGGAACGCGCGTTCGATCTTCTGGGACGCGTGCACGATTTTACGAAAGACATCGTGCAAACCGCAATCGAACAGGATCCGGACCTCAACCGGTCGCAGGCCATCGCGCTGCTCCACACAACCATCGACCGCGTCATGGATGCAGCGTGTGAGCGGCTGCGCTCCACCGGCGTCCAACCGTTTGCAGTCGGCCAAGATTGGATCCTGCAGGATTTTGCCGGAATATTCTCGATCACCGGCATAGGCGAAGAGCTCGCAAAAGCCATCTACAGCGCATACTTCCGCCTAAAACACATCGCCGTGGGCGAACTCTCCACCGAAGGATTCGCAGACGCCGTTCTGGGAGATGATCCCCGAACCCTCATCGAAAATGAGCAAAGAGCCGAACAAGCCGTTTCTCTTTTGCGCAGTACCGTCCGTTCGCAACTCGAAACACTCTTTCACGAAAACAACAATGTCATCGTCGCCGGCGGATACCTGCCGCTCCTCGGCAGTCAGCGCGGCTACAGCGACAAGACCGGCGCCCTGCTCGCACAGGCAACGAAAGAGGCCGGTCACGCCGCGTTGTACCTGATCGAGAAAAAATCCCCCATCATGAGCACCGATCCCAAAAAAATCCCGCACGCGCGCGTGGTACCCCAAATGACCTACGAGCTTGCCATGGAAGCTTTTGGCAATCAGCGGGGAGCGGATGGCAAAGCGGTGCATCCGGAAGCGCTCCGCATGCTTGCGGAATACGATATCCCCGCTCTGGTTTTGAATCCCCGCAACGAAGCGGCGGGCAACATCACGCACATCCACTACTTCGATCCGCCACCGGACGGCGTCGACATGGTCGCATCACGACGCATGCCCATTGCACTGGAAATTCAATCCATCCGCATGCTCGGACACGCAGGATTCGTCCACGCCGTGACGCAGTGGTTTACCGAGCAGAACCCGCCCATCTCTATCGATCAGATCAGTACGAGCGAAGTGACCCTGTCCTTCACCTTCTCGAATGGGGATTTTCCTGAAGAAAAAGTGACGGCATTCAAAGAATTTCTGGAGCAGCGTTTCGGACCCAGCCCCGATTTGAAGCTCAGTGTGACACGCGACAAATCCCTCCTCTTCTGTATGGGCAACAACATGAAAAAACCCGGCGTGGCGCGCGACGCGACCGCTGCACTCACAGATGCGGATGCGGACATTCACTTCATCGCACAGGGACTGAACGAACGGGTGATGACCTTTATGGTCGATGCCGACAAGACTTCTGCGGCGCTCGCAGCGCTGCATAAGGCTTGCATCGAACGCACGTCATGAGCTCGTTCACTTCCGCGCATCCCAGTATGCCTCGCCTTCCTTCTCCATCTCGTAGAGACGCGTGTAGTAGTCCGGGATCTCGCGCAGGTGCGCCAGAGCGATCTTGCCCGTCAGCACCGGATCATCATTCGTGACATTCGTCTGCGGATCGACCGTGCCGTGCTCCAGCTCCACGTCCATCCCCATGCGAAATTGTTCGACATCAAAGGTCTCTTTGCCCCAGACGAGGCCGATTGTTTCGCCAATGCTCTGGGCCTGCTCGGTGGTAAAGACTTTTTTGGGCGACATGATGACAAAGGGGTAGGCGCAACGAGTATACGCCTTGCGACGGAGCGAGCGCGATATGTTGCAGGTTGCACATGACAGGATGAGTGCTTGCGCGCTGTAAACGTGAAACCTGCAACGATGCTAAACTTCCGGCATGAACAACACTCCCCCCGAACCGCGTTACGTCAAACGTACCGTCTGGACCTTCGCCTCCGCATCCTTTCTGCATGACATGGGCGCGGACATGATCTTCTCGATCTGGCCGATGTTCCTCACGACCGTGCTCGGAGCGAACATGGCGGTGGTGGGACTGATTGATGGATTGGGTGATGCTTTTGTCAGTATCGCGCAGGCCGCTGCCGGCTACCTCTCGGACCGTACGCGCAAGCGCAAACCCTTCGTGTGGTTGGGCTACTTCTTCGGCGGCATCGCCAAAGTGGGCTATTCCCTCTCCCCCACATGGCACTGGGTGCTGCCATTCCGCCTCCTGGATCGATCGGGCAAGATGCGCGGAGCGCCACGGGATGCGATTGTCTCGGATCTCTCGACGGTGCGAAACCGCGGCAAACATTTCGGCATCCTCCGGATGATGGATAACGCCGGAGCGATGATCGGCATTCTCGTCTCCATCCTCCTCGTGCAGTTCATCCCACTGCGCACCCTCATGCTGATCGCCGCGATCCCCTCCATGCTCGCCGTGCTGCTCGTGCTCGGCGTGTATCGCGAACAGAAACCGGACGGGACAAAGGTCTTTAAAGGAATCCACCTGAAAGATTTTTCGCCGAACCTGCGCCTCTACACCATTTTGAGCGCCTTCTTCATGCTCGGGAGCTTCAGCTACTCCTTCCTGCTCCTCTCGGCCAAGTCGCTCGGATTTTCCATCGGAACGATGCCGGTGCTCTATCTGCTCTACACCGCCGTCGCCGCCGTGCTGTCGATGTTCTTCGGCCGCCTCGCGGACCGCGTCGGGCGCAAGACCGTGCTGCTCTTCTCCTACGGATGCTGGATGGGCGTGGCGCTCCTGTTCATTTTCTTCAAATCCCCTGCCGTGGTGATCGCTGCTTTTGCGCTCTACGGTGTGCACATTGCATCTCTGGAACCCGTGCAGAAAGCGCTCGCCGCGGAATTGGCTCCCAGGGATCTCGTCGCCAGTACGCTCGGCGGCTTTCAGATGGTCATCGGCCTCGTCAGTTTTCCCGCCTCCTTCATGGCAGGAATTTTGTGGGACCGTTTCGGGCTCACGGCACCCTACCTGCTCTCGCTCACCCTCACCGCCTGCGCGGGATTCCTGCTGCTGTTTTTGAAGGACGGGAGCGCAAAAAGTGCTTAAGCAACGCCCACGGTTTCCTCAAGTTTCTCAATGCGCCCCAGCATGCTCGTGCGATGGACGTAGAGATGCTGGAGTGCCGCGTCGATTTTCCCGAGATGCCCATGGACCTTCGTGAATTCGGCCGCCATGCGACTCTCCAGCCCGCCCATGCGACTCTCCAGCCCGCCCATGCGTTTCTCCAAACCATCGATGCGCGATTCCAACGCGAAACGCATTCCCTGCATGTGCTGCAAGAGCACTGCATTAGTGATGCCAACAGTTTTTGATGGCTTTTGCACCATGGGAGCGCCAGTGTAGCATGAGATCGATCGCACAGAACCATCCGGGAAAATTCCGCAGATGTAACACTGATTTTTTGGCTTGGAGAAGATCAGAAATACGTTCCAAGACCTCATAGAACGGAGCGGGATGGCTGGATCGAAGCACGGAAAGCTTGTCACGCTCAGAGAATGAACGCGTTCGCGATGGAGAAGTAGATCACGATCCCCGTCACATCTACGAAGGTCGCGACGAAGGGACTACTGGCGTATCCCGGATCAACGCCGAACCGCTTGAAGACGAGGGGCAGCATGGAACCGACGATCGTGCCCCACAGACAGATCGCCGCGACCGACTGCGCGATGACGAGACCGAGGACCCACCGGTTCGCCGGGCCAAGCACGCTCTGCGGCGTGAGCGACGCGCGCGCGAATGCCACCACGCCGAGCGTGAGACCGAGCGCAAGACCCATCAGAATTTCGCGACGCATCACTTTGAACCAGTCGCGCGGCGAAACGTCACCGAGCGCCATCGCGCGGGTGATGAGCGTGGCGGCCTGCGAGCCGGAGTTGCCCCCCGTGGAGATGGTGAGGGGCACGAAGAGCGCGAGGGCCGTGACTGCGGCGATGGAGGATTCGAACTGCGAGAGCGCCGTGAAGGTGAAGAGCTCTGCGATGAAGAGCACCGAAAGCCACACCACGCGCTTGCGCCAGATGGTCGTAAATTTGCTCTCGAGGTAGCTGGCCGACAGCGGATCCATACCTCCCAAGCGGTACACGTCTTCGCTCGCCTCGGCCTCCGCCACCCGCAGCAGATCGCTCAGGTGGATCACCCCGATAATCTTCTGGTGATCATCCACCACACATGCGATATCCGCCCCCTCGCGCTGCATGGTCTCGAGCACATCCTCCTGGTCCATGGCATGGTGCAGCACCGGTATCGGCCGCGCAATTTGCGCAGGGAGGATGTCGCCGTTCGACGACATGAGCGCGCGCGAGGGAATCCAGAGAATCCCATTCTTGCCGGGGAAGAGCGCGACCGGAATTTTCTTGTGATGCGTGCGCACGTACTCCTGCATGGCGTTGAGGATCGCCAGGACCTTTGCCTTCGGATCGACCTGCAGAAAATTGAGGTCCATGAGACCGCCTGCGGTTTCGGGTCCGTAGAGCAGCAGTTTCTCGATCGGCTTGCGACGGTCTTCGCGCATTTTTTCGAGGATGCCGGCATGGCGCTTTGCATGCAGACGCTGCAGAACGTCGGTCGCCTCGTCTTCGTCCAGAAAATGCAGGAACCGGGCGATCATAGCATCGGGAAGCCGCGGCAGCACGGAGTGCACGCTCGCCTCCGAGAGCAGCAGGATGACGTCCGCCTGCAACTCGGGCGGGAGGATCGCGAAGATCTTGCGCTTGCCATGATCGAGAGCATCAATGATATCCGCGATCTCACGGTGATCTTCACGCACAAGAAGCTTGCGCAATTCATTGTCATTTTTCTGCTGCAGCAAGCCGTCAACTTTGTGGATGAGTTCTTCGCGCATGTCGGCGCAGTGAAATGGAGCAGTGGCATGCTACCCCGCTTGCACACGCCGAAGGAAGTGAAACCTTCTGTACTTTGCCCATGGGATATTCCTGATGCAGAGCGCTGGACCGATTGATGATCACAACGGAACAACCGAATGCTTCTGTCACACTGTTCCGACATATCCGCGGAACGAGCGCAATTGGCAGCAAACGCGAAATTACGTACGGTGAATGACAATCATTCCCCTCTCTTTTCCTATGGCCCTCCCCCCTCTTCACTGGCGACGGTACGCTGCCGAATGTCTCGGTACGGCAATACTGACGTTCGCCGTGCTCCGATCCCTCCCCGAACCGGGAGTTACTCCCGTCATAGCAGGCATCGTCCTCATGCTTGCGGTGTACATTCTCGGACCGGTGAGCGGCGCGCACGTCAACCCTGCGGTCACCGTGGCACTCTGGAGTATCAAAAAGATCAAGGCATCCGAAGCCCTTGCCTACGTCACCGCCCAGCTCGTGGGCGCGGTGGCAGCCCAGTTCCTCTTCCTCTCCCTCATGGACGGGCTCCCGCCGGTGATGGTCACCCCCGGCTGGAGTATCGCCCTTGCGGAAGCGCTCGGCGCGTTCTTCCTGCTCCTCGGCATCGCCGCTGTCGTGAACGGCAAAGTGCACTCCGCCGCGAGCGGTCTCGTCATTGGGTGTTCGCTCCTCCTCGGCATCCTGCTGGCTTCACTGATGAGCAATGGCGTGCTCAACCCCGCCGTGGCCATCGGCATCCGCTCCTTGTCGCTCTCGTACCTGATCGGTCCCTTCATCGGCGCAGTGGCCGCGGTGTACCTGTACCAGTGGATGACGAAGGAATAGGGCTGATCCTGTGATTGCCATGAAAGAGCCGGCACCGTCGGCTCTTTTTTGACATCCTCTTTCCTCAGCCAACAGAAAGCCCGTATGGACATGTGCGCATTTCAGGCTGCAGTGCAGTGTTTGCCCGCTCAAAGGCCATGCAATAGAATTCACGGTCTCATCCATGCCAATCATCCAGCAGAGAAATCTCGCGGCGGTCCTGTGTCTCCTGCTTGCTGGCGTGCAAACGGCATCCGCGGCCGATAACTTCAGCGATATCATCATCTACCGCGGAGGCGGCGATACCTCCATCCCCGAGTACAGTTTGCGACAGAACGGCGTATTCGGCGCAGAGGGTACGGCGCAGGACATCACTTCGGCCATCGAACATGTGCGCGTGGCCGCGAAACCCGATCCCGTATCGGACGAGAAAATCCTCTGCACGGGCGACGGAGCTTCGGACGTGAACTGCCAGGTCTGGAACGGATCGAACTGGGGCAACCTGCTGGAGGTCTCTGCAAATGCGGGAGGAAACGTAGCCTACGATCTTGTGTACGAGTCCAAATCGGCCACGGCGCTGGTGTGCTTCCGCACGACCACGCCCAATACCTCTACACCGGTCTGCCGCATCTGGAACGGATCGAACTGGGAAAGCTCCTTCTCGGCCAATGCCGTCGGAGGCGCCATCGACACGCTGCGTCTCATTGCGGACCACCACACCGACCGGATCGCCCTGATGACCAAGGATGCCGCGAATGACGTGAACGTGCAGATCTGGGATGGATCGGCTTTCGGCAGCGTGACGGAGCTGGAAACGGGCGGAGGAAGCTGCGCACGCTGCACCTCGTACGACGGCGCATGGGAGTCATTGCAGAGTGATTTCGTCGCCGTGTGGTTCAACGATGGCGCCGACGCTCTCTACAGCCGCGAGTACGACGTTGCAACCGGCTGGGGAAGCACGCAGACCAACATCATCACGGGCCTGAGCACAGCAGATACGGTCTTCGTGCGCGTCGAAGGGAATCCGAACCAGTCGAGCAACGGCGTACTGACGGCGGTGGCAGACGATGACAACACGCTGACGGCCAACTACTGGAACGGAAGCGGCTGGGCAACAGCGCAGCAGCTCAGTGCCGGCATCGGCACCGTGGCGCCCACCAATCACCTCTTCGACATGACCTACGAGCACAAGCTGGGCAACGATGCGATCGTCACCTACGGGGCGACGAACACCGCCCTCTCATACCGCGTGTGGGACACAGGCACGCTTGCGTGGGGCGCGGAGACAGCTCTGCCCGCAGCTGTCGAGAACAAAGACTGGCACATCCTCGCGCCCCATGGCGACACGCAGGCAATCATGCTCACGACGGTGGGCGACACGAACGACGTGGATACGCTGGAATGGGATGGCTCGGCATGGGGCAGCAGTTGGACTGCGCACGAGACCGCTTCGGACGACCAGTTCCGCAACGCCGGATTCGCCTACGACTTCGAAGATGAGGATGCGCTCACACCCACCGGCACCTTCACCAGCGCCACGCAGGGCACGAACGGACGTGGAACAGTGGATGCCACCATCGAGGTGGATGACGGCGATGAGGAGGACACGAGAGCGAAGGTCGAATACGAGACCGACGCAGACGGCGCGTGCAACGGACCATGGGCTGCCGCTACGCTCACCGGAACGACCATTGCAGATTTCAATGATTCCGGAGGCGCACCGGATATCAACAATACTGCGACCTACCAGATCGGCTCGGGTTCCACGACCCGTATCATCACGAGCTCCGGCCCCAACACCGTGCAGTTCGACTGGGCCAGCGCCGCAGATCTGCCCGCCGCGAACGGCACGCAGTGCCTGCGGCTGACCCTGAATGACGACCAGAACGACCAGGCGACGCCGGATACCTTCACGCTCACCGTGGACAACGTGGATCCCACGGGCCTCGCCGATTTCGTCTCGATGGGCGCCGGCGCTTCGACGCAGCACCTCAACTGGACCTCGGCTTCGGACACCCACTTCGACCACTACGAGATCTGGTACGGCACCGTGGAGGCCGACGTGGCCAACCGCACCGGCACGGCCACGGAATTCGACGACTCGGACTTCTCGGCACTGGCGACCGCCGCCACCTTTCACACGCACATCACGGGTCTCACCGCCTCCACCACCTACTACTACAAAATCTGGGCGGTGGATGACTACGGCAACGAGCAGACGGTGGCCGGCATCAGCGAAGCGACCGATGCTGCGGGAAACGCGGTGCCCGTGGCGACCGCCCCCACCGGCATGACACAGTCCACCACGGGATCCGGGTACGTCACCTTCACGACCAACATTCGCGACGAGGATCTGGACGAGACCATGATGCGCGTGCGCTTTTCGGATGACGGGGGGACGACCTTCTACAACGCCCAGATCATCTCGGTGACCACGGATCCCGCGCAGACGCCGGTGGTTTCGATCGATGTGAATGACTTTCAGGTCGGCAAAACCGACCACATCGATACGACGAGCCCGGCGGGCGATCACTCGGTTGACCTGACGCTCGTGTGGGACACAAAATCAGCCTCGAACCAGAATGGCGGACTGGACGGAACCTACAATACCGACATCATACTGCAGGTCACCCCGCGTGACTCGCCCAGCAACGATATCGGCACAGACGTGAGCGGCGCCGCATTCACAGTCGACAACAAAGATCCCGTGCTGGAGGAAACCGAGGAAATCGGCGTGACTGCGGATACGACCCCCACCCTCACCTTCACCGCCGATGAAGCGGGTTCGCTGACCTTCGCAGGCTCCTGCACGGGGGCGACCGCCTCCGTCACCAGCGGAACGAACTCATTCGCTCTCGATGCGCTCGCAGAGGGCGAATACACCGACTGCGCGCTCATCGCGACCGACACATACGGTAACTCGGGCGCGCTTCTGGTCGCCGATTTCGCCGTGGACGTGACCGACCCTACCACCCCCACCACGTTCTACTTCACCACCGGCACGACGGACACGGCCTCGATCACGTGGAATCCCGTCACCGAAACGCACTTCGCCCGGTACCGCATCTGGTACGGAACGAACGAAGCCGACGTCCTGGCGATGACCGGCACGGCCCTGCAATGGGACGATGACAACGATCATCCCATGCACCTCATCGCCACGACGAGCACCACCATCACCGGATTGACACCGGGTACCGCCTACTCCTTCCTGCTCCAGGCATTGGACGAAGCGGGCAATGACAGCGTCTCCGAGCATATTGCGCGGGTGACCGACGCCACGCCCACGCTCGGAACAGGATCGCAGGACGACAGTCCCGCAGGAGGAGGCGGAGAGCGACAGCTCAATCGCGTCTTGCAGGCACTCCTCGCGCAGCCGCTCAAGCTCTCTGTCCCTCCCCCGCTTTCCCGTCCTTCCCCTCCTGCCATCGGAGGTGAACCGCCCGACTTTCGCGATATTTCCGATCAGTGGTTCGCCCGGTACGTGCGGGCCCTCGCTGCGATCGGCGTCGTGCGAGGGTATACAGACGCCTCCGGTAAACCGACCGGATACTTCAAGCCGGGCAATCCCATCACCTACGGCGAACTCGCCAAGGTCGCCCTGCTGGCCGCGGGTTTCGCTCCCCCCACCTCAGGACTGGATGCGCGCTGGAAAGATCACTGGGCGCAACCGTACTTCACGCTGGCCCGCCAGCGCGGCTTCTCGCTCACCAAGAGCACTTTCGATCCGGATCGTCCCATTCCGCGGGATCAAGCGGTGCAACTCATTCTGGAAGTCTTCGGTACCGTGCCCGATCCCCTGCCGGAGGGGCCGCTCCCCTTCCATGACCTGCCGCGCGACCACCCATACGCCGCCGCCCTCCTGACCGCAGCGCGGCTCGGAATGCTCTCGGGAGACCTGAACGAAAACGGAACACCCAAGGGCACCGTGCGGCCCGATGATCCTCTCTCGCGCGCCGAGGCCGCCAAGATCATCTGGTACTTCTGGTCCCGATAGCCCGTGTGATGGCCCACCTGCGCGCCATCGGCCTCTGCATCCTGCTTGGAGCGTGTTCCCCGCCTTCGACGGATCTTCCGTATCCGGGGACCGTCGCCCCACCCCCCTCAGCGTCCGTACTGGAACAGGTTCCATCCGAACTTTCGATCGCGCACTTCGCCGACATGCGCCTCGAAGGAACCGGCCTCACGCTCGGCGACATTCTGGAAGAGAACGTAGCGTATACGCGCCACGCCATCACATACCGGAGCAACGGGCTTCTGATCAGCGGGATCATGAATATCCCCAAAGGCGAAGGACCCTTCCCGCTGGTCATTCTGAATCACGGGTACATCCCGCCCTCGGTCTACACCCGCGGACGGGGACTCAAGCGCGAGCAGGATTATCTGGCAAGGCAGGGCTTTGCCGTGCTCCACACCGATTACCGCGGGTTTGCCCTGTCCGATCCCAGCCCTGATATCCGCGAAGTCTATGACGCAGCGATCGAATACAGCATGGATAGCGCCAATGCCATCAACGCCGTGCGGGCAGCACATCTGCCCCAAGTGGATGCGGAGCGTGTGGGGATGCTAGGCCACTCGCTCGGCGGCGGCGTGACGCTGAATGTCGCCGTCGCCCGGCCCGATCTGGTCAGCGCGGTCGTGCTCTACGCTCCCGTTTCGAGCGACGCGTGGCAGAATTTTGCGCGCTGGAGATCACGGCGTGATGACAAAGACCGCACGCTCGAAGTATTGGGAACGCGGGAGGAAAATCCAGAAGCGTGGGATGCCCTTTCATCCCTGAGCTATCTCAAAAACATCACATCACCCGTCCTGCTTTTCCAAGGCACCAAAGACGCGGATGTTCCGCCCGCGTGGTCCGATTTTCTGGATGCCGCGCTTAAGGAACTGAAGAAAAATATCACGTACGTGAGCTACGATGGCGAGAAGCACGAATTCATCCCCAAGTGGGAGGATTTCATGCGCCGGACTGCGGCCTTCCTGCGTGAGCACCTCACGGAACCGGAGGCGTGGACGGCGCCACTGGATCGTGCGGGCACCCGCGTGACCAAGAAACCCTTCGGCATTCTCATCACGCCCGCCGATTCCCCGGTGCAGCCGGAGCGGTTCTCGGGGTATCACACCGCAGCGGACTTTGAGCTAAAGCCGGGCGAAGATCCCCACGCCGTGACAGTACGCGCTGCCTGCAGCGGAGACGTGATCTCACGCCAGTGGGTGAAGGGGTACGGCGGCGTCGTGGTTCAACGTTGCACGCTCAACGGGGAACCGGTGACGGCGCTCTATGGCCACCTCTCGCTTGCATCCGTGGAAGCGCAGCTCAAGCAGGTACTGTCACCCGGGGAACGGATCGGAACATTAGGGACGGGCTTCAGCGACGAAACGGACGGCGAACGCCCGCACCTGCACTTCGCGATTCACCGCGGAGCCGCCGTGGAGCTGAAGGGCTATGTGCAAACACAGGGGGAATTGGACGGGTGGGTGGATCCGATGGCGGTGCTCGGGCTGCCATTGTGATACCATCTTCCCGTGGAGAAAGAGTCGAATATCGCTTTTATTGACGGGCAAAACTTGCATCTTGGCACGACGCAGAACGGCTGGAAGATCGACCATGCGAAATTCAGAATATATCTGAGAGATAAATATCACGTGGATGAAGCCTACTATTTCCTCGGGTACGTTTCGGAAGAACAACAGAGTCTCTACAGCAATCTGCAAAAGGCAGGCTTCATCGTCCTGTTCAAAGAACATATCTCGACTCTGAAAGGCACCAAGAAAGGCAACGTGGATACCGATATCGTTTTTGAAATTATGAAAACAATCATTGAGAGAAAAGATTTCAGCAAAATACTGCTTGTGTCGGGTGACGGCGATTACAAAAAAATGGTGGATTACCTGATCAATAAAAATGTGTTTAAAAAGATCCTGTTTCCCAATAGAAAATTTGCCTCCTCACTCTATAAGCACATCAGCTGGCAGTACTATGACGCTTTGGACAAAGAAGCCCTGCAACACAAAATCGGATACGCACAAAAGAAAAGGGAACCTTAGGCACTGACACCGTTCGGGTCCCAATTCGTATGGATACGGACATATTGTATATCTTTTCCTGAAGCCCCCGCAAGGCGCCTTATCCTCTTTTTAGAGATCATTATGTGCCCGTACAGAAGCAATGAAGCGAATCCGGCGACTGTGCTTACGCCATGACGAAAAAAATCATTGGTGCGTTCGCGGGCATCTGCTAGGGTTCCTTGGATTTTCCCCCCGTTCCTCATGCACGCACCCAAGATTCTTTCTTCTCTGTTCCTCGCCTGCCTCGTGCTGAGCGGGTGCGGCGGGCAACCGCAGGAGGATGCCAGCGACGCCCTGTCGGGATCGGGGGTCCGGGTCAACGAGCCGGTAGCAGGCAATAACTGCGCCGCAGCGTGCGAGAACTACGTGAACAAGTGCCTGACACTGGTGCCGGGTGCCGACGAAACGCTGTTCCAACAGGGCCGCGACTCGTGCATGGAGGAGTGCGCGCAGTGGACGAGCGAGAAGACCAGCTGCATCGAAACGGCTGCCAGCTGTGAGCCGATGACGGATGTGTGCGGGTTGTGAGGGAATGGGATGTTGTAGGCTGAGCGGCACGGTACATGACCTTTCGGTTGGGTCCCAGACAAGGGTTTTCAGAGTCGGATTTTAGGAATGGGAGGGCAGGACGATCTCAGCTCTAAGCCAAAAGCAAAAAATCTCACAAAAAGGCTTGAAATACGTTTCTTCACTATATACCATATGTATGAATTTACGATCATTTGTATTTTTTTCACACTCTTCTTATGGATAATCGTGATCTGAAAATCTCAATTTCTGGAGGAAACCTCAACTTCGAGGACTATATAGGGCTTTCTCAGGCGGGGCAAATTATGGCTTTTCTTGGTAGTCAATCATACAGTCCTCAAACTCAAAATTCTCCTGGAAAGCAGGTACCTGCCCAGATTGGACTCCAAGCAAATACTGTGAAACTTTCACCCAGAGAGTTTCTCGATGATTGTCAGGCACGAAGTTATCCACAGATCATACTTGCTCTTGGTAAATACTTCCTCACGCATCGCGCTTCTGCTGGCGAGCAGCATTTTTCAACAAAAGAAATTCAAGTTCTCATGCGAGAGGCGAAAGAACCACCGTCCACGAATCTCAGTAGAGATTTTGGACGAGCGGTAAAGGCCGGATGGATTCATGACGAAACTAAGGGCAAGTATTGGATAACGACAAAAGGAGAAAAAGTCCTTGATTCCAAGTTCGAAGAACCAAGGAAGGCTGGGACAAGGAATTCCAGAACGGGTACAGCACCCACAAGTGCCTTACGCGCAGAAGTTGAGACTTTAGAAATCGTTGCAGAGATGGAAAATCTCCCAGAGTTTTGGACCTTTGGTAATGAGAAGAGAAAAAAAATTCTGTGGATTCTTGCAGCTGCTAAGAAACTCGGTGTCAATGGTCTGAGCGGTGCGGAGATAAATTTCATTGCGACCAAAAAGCTCACCGACGAGCGATTCTCAAGTGTGAATATGCTTGCAAAGAGTCTGCAAAAAGACAGCCTTGCCACCAATGAAAAGGGAACCTATCGAATTCTGGGCAAAGGAGAAAAATTAATAGGGGGCAAAATATCTGATTCTCCTCCAGTCGCATGAGTAGTACCGGAAAGAAATCACAGGGGAAAAATGGGATTTGCGGCAGTACCAAATATGACGTCGATAGGGAGTTTTCCAAGAGCCATCCAAAGAAGTATTTCTTCATTCGTGTAGTTGAAGCCCTTGCAATGCCATGGATACTTTGGTCATTAACAAAACTGCCCGCGATAGCTGCGACATTGGAGACAATCAAAAGTCATATCTCCTGATAGCATGAATTAATTTTCTATGCTTTGAAGACAGAACGGTCACGTGCCCATGTTGGCTGGGGAGGAGGGCCTGCTACGCAAGCTTCGCAGGCCTATTCTCCTCCAGACAGGTCTGCTTCTCCAGCCCCGCAGAATTTGAACTCCAGAAGTGTCGTTTCGCGAACGCATAACCAGAGCCATGCTTCAAATACATTTCGAACTCCTGCGCCTTGTGTTTGTCGGCAAAAGAAACGACTACTTCGATTCTCCAAGGAACGTGAGGCGCAGTCGTTTTTGTAAGGCCGCGATTGTGTTCGTCCATGCGTTCGCGGATTTCTTTTGTCGTGAAACCGACGTACGTCATGCGCGGATTCCTGATGCTTCGGAGGAGATAGACATGATACATAGTCTCTCATTCTAGCCAATTCTGCGGAGCTTGCGAAGCAGAATGGCTGAACAGGCGGATCGCGCAACAAGACCTTGCGGGTTTTGTGGGGTTTTTGGGCATCCGAGAGCCATTGTCGGGAAGACACGTGGGTCTTCGGGCTTTTAGAAGTGGCACAAATGGCACACAACTTCGGCCTTTTGGCGTTCACATTTTGCGCACAAGAATCATGGTATTACGGCTTCAGGTAGCCATTGGTCTTGTCACGATCTTATAGCATCGCCTGTATTGGTAACGTCGGTAATCGCAACATCGAAACGGGACTTCGTGTCCGAAGGCACTGAAAAGAAACTCTGCGTGTTTTGAAGTTACAGAAGCCACGACTCATGTGTGACGTTCTTGATCGCTGGACAAGAAGATGGCTTTGGCAAAGGCAGAACACTGAAAGTTTTACGTATGGTGATACGCAGAAAACTTTCCAAGTTATTGGCTCGGCTACTGCATCACGCTCACTAGTCGGAAGCGCACAAACGGGTGATATTAGTAACATGGAAAGGTGTCGGATTTTGCAGTATTATGAGCCACTTCCATAATCTATGAATCAGATAGCAACTGGAGTCATCATCGCCGTCCTTGGAGCCGCAGTCGTACATTGGCTGGGACTTGATGGCACAAAAGTCGTCGTTGTTCACGGCGCGAGGCAAACCAAAAAATGGAAAGTGCTCATAGTCCTTTCATGGGCAATGATTTTCGTTGGTGCATATTTAACGATCACATACGCTCCTCAAGGTGGTCTCGCCAATCCCTATACTGAATATGGCATCGACTCTCTCGGTATTGGTTTCATCTTATTGCAAATCGGTAGATTCGGAGCTTGGTGGAATCGCAGTTCATGAGGACAGCATGTTACAAATGTGACAGTACAAGGGGGCTTCCATGGGCCAATATGGATAATTCTTATATTTCATTTGTAATAACCTTCATATACATCCTTGAGACCGCTTGAAAAAATATAGAGAGCTTACGCGACATCGTAACCGCACGGCGGGAAGGGGGTGAGCCTGCCCCCTTTCCCGCAAATGAGTGGCCTCATGATTTCTTATTCTTTTTGCTGCGCAGGAGCCGTTTGACTTCTCCGGCAAGAATCTGAAAACCGTTCTTCGTGAGGATCGACTCCGGGTGGAACTGGAAACTCGAAAAGTGCGCGTGGCGCAGGGCATGGATTTCGCCCGTCTCTCGGTTTTCACAGACATCAACGCCATCAATGACGAGCCCGTTCTTCGCACAGAATGAATTGTAGTTTCCGACCAATTCCTTCGTGCCGAAGTAATCGATCTCCTGTTGAGCCCCTTGGGTGGGAATATGTTTCTTTTTGATGGAGTATCCCAGCTGCCGGCACAGTTCCTGGTGCCCAAGACATACGGCGACGAACGGTCTGCCGCTCTCGCGAAGCTGCTGCGTCACCGCAGTGAGCTTCCGCATTTTGGGATCTCGTTTATCAGACTGATTGCCGGGGCCTGGACCGATGAAAACGATATCCGATGTGTCTGCCGACGGTTCGTAATCCTTGTAGGAGACGACTTTCGTTTTCGCGCCCATCTCGCGCAACATGTCTCCGATCATGTAGCTGAAGCCATCTTCATTATCGATGATGACAGCCGTTTTCCCGCATACTTCCGGAATGCTGAGATTGCGTTTGTCGTCTTTTTCCAAGTAGAACCTGTTCAGGGTTTCGAGCCGTTCGCGCAGAGCGCGCACGATCTCCTCATCGTCCATGAGCGAGTGCTTCGGTTCCTTGTTGCATGTCGTGGGTTCCGTGAGCGTCCGCACCACGCTCGCGAGCTTGGCGCGCACCTCCTTTCTTTCCTTGGCGGGAACGGAGTCGCGGACAATCGATGCACCGCCCTGTATCGTCGTTTTCCCGTCGCGGTCAATCGCCATCGTCCGAATCATGAGCGCCGTATCCATGAACGGGAAGAAGGAATTTCCGTTGGCCGTGATGAAGAACTCACCGGCGTAATATCCCCGGGATTCTGGCTCAATATTCGCGATGATGCCGCAGGCGCTCGCCCGCGGGGAACCGGTCATGGTAGGTGCATGCATGGCATCGTGGAGCAGATCGCTGCATTCATCCCTGTGGTTGCGGCCGTAGATCTGGTATTCCGTGTGGACGAGATTGGCCATTTCTCTCAGATAGGGACCGCCCACTCGTATCTCACCCCTGCAGGATCTCACCATGATTTTCAGCGTCTCATCCAGACACATGTGCAGCTCATTGATTTCCTTGGGATCGCGGAGGAATCTCATGAATTCCTCCCGGTCGATTTGACCGTTCACCTTCGGATACGTGCCGCTGATGGGGCTCATCGATGCCACCCCTTCTTCCAGGGTGACAAGATTCTCCGGCGATGCCCCTATGAAGTACCGTTCGCCGTCGTAGAAGAAGAAAAACATGTGCACGCCGTATTCCTGGAGAAGAATTTTCCTGAAGATGCTCATGGCCTTCGCGGGAGACATGTCTTTGATGCGCGTCATCACCTTCATGCTCAGAACGACGGTGCTGGCGTTTCCGCCTTTGATCTGTTCCTCGATCGCGCGCCGGACATCGGCTTCGAAAAGCTCGTCGTGGAATGCAACCGGCTCGGCAAGCTCGACGGGCTCATCGGGTAAAGCTCGCAAGAGATTCTGGAGATTTGTCCGCGTATGCTTCCGGATGAGCATGCAACGGATCGGCACGTTCTCCTTGCCTGGCGCCTCCATCCCGCACTCACGGACTTGCGAGTAGGGAATGACGCCGAGCGTGTCGTACGGTGTCCTGGTAGCTGTTTTTCTGCCCGATATGTGAATATCCCCGACGCTGAAGAGATCGGTGACTGGTCCTGAGAATATGCCGACCTCGTCATCTTTTTCCCCGTTGATGATGGCAAATGGACAGTCGCGTGCGACGTAATCGCCGAGCACCCTTGACACTTTCTTGGTGGAAGCAGCTTTATCGCTGTCCATTCTGTCTTCGTTATAAAATGTACGCATAATTGAAAAAGGGAAATGAGAACTAAAAAAGCCCCAGCCGTGCAGCTGGAGCGTTATTGCTTCAAAAGAAGAATCATCGCCAGCTGTACAGCGGTCTCACTGCCATGAGCCGCCAGAGCCGCTGCGATTGGAAATCGTACTTATGCACCGGTACAAGAGTACATTATCTATTCTTCTGCGTCAAGCTCATGAATACTCGGCAAGTACCCCAAACATAGGATACATTGCTAGGAATGACTTTTCTTGCAGGGGATTTGGAGTTAGTGGCCCTATGGCCATGGTCAAGTTACGAATGATTTTTGGGGTATAAGGGGAGGGTTCCATGCATACATAGAACGTCCTAATTAGGCTTTCTGTAGCCAAATATTAATGGTCAGTTCAAGCAATCGGTTTTCTATGTTATGGACAATACAATTCACGATACATATAATGCTGTACTATTTACTACATGTCTATTTTATTGATTTGTAATAATATGAATAAGCCATCTGAACACGTGGATAAAGAATGCCCAGCGGCTAGCGAAGGAATACTTGATGCTACACAAGCTGATGTGGATCAGATCATGGCTATTTATTCAGAGTTAAGTCTATCTCGAGATACATTGAGAAAGATTGATCCAGAATCGAATCAAACGTTCAGCAAAAGAGGAGGAATATTGTCAGTTCCAAGCAGCGAGTTCATTGCCGATTCAATACGGCAGGGGAAGCACCATTTTCGACTCAAAAAAAAGGATGGCAATGTGCAGGGCTTTTTATGGGGGTGTTACGATTTTTCAAGAGATGAAAGTTTTTATAGAGCCTTTGACAGGGGAGGTAGCACTACCGAAGAACATAAGGTATTGAAGGCTTATTTGGATCGAGGTGAAGTTGCCTATGGGATGGATCTCATGGTTAAGCCTGATTTTCAAGGGACAATTTTGGGATTGCGTTTGTATCATGATTACTTTTCCGAACTCGAGGATCATGGAATTCGAAAAATGGTATTTATGGCGGAGGAAATCGACTCTGTTGAAAAAGACGGAGAGCATATCGCTGTCGGAATGAAGAATGAAGTTACGTTAAGACTGCATCGCTTCCTAAACGCCAAGCTTGTTAAAGTAGTCCGTGATTCAGTCGATGTAGACGAAACATTGTCGATAAATCGGGTGTGTAATTACTACATGGTCGATGTTCGGTTTGCCCGCATGATTCTGGGGCAGAAACTTAGGCTGCTAGATACCGACAGCAAACCGAACAAAACACTGACGGAGTTTCGGGACCGGATTGTAATGCTCACAGCTGAGGACGCTCCTGATGACTATGTTATCAAGGGAATTTGGAACTTTGAAATGAGAGCCCAGCCAAATCCACATGAACGAGTATTCACGGAATCCGGATGCCTGGCAGCTTCACCGCACGGCTGGGGTACAAGTTTTTCCTTTGGAGCTCGTGAATGCGACGTGGATGCAGTAGTGGGACAGGATGGGCGTTTTGCTTTCGTTGATGATGTTCCTTTGCAGGTTGCCATTCTTGATGCCTGCTATGCGACTATACTCAAGACCAAACAAATTATATCTGGTACAGAAAGAATTGAACGAGTGGTTGAGGGAGATATCAATACTAAGGCAATTACAAGAGCTGACATTGTCAGTGGCGAGGTTGATCGCTTGGCTCGCTTAAAGGGGACGGAAACTCCTACGGTACTTATGATTGGTGTTGTTCAAATGATTGTAGAAAGCATGAAGAAAAGAGGGCTTGAAGTTCTCTGTACTGACATGGATGAAGCTCTACTAGAGACTGACAATGGAGTGCGACACGGAAGTGAAAATCTACAACTTATGCAGGAGAGTGATGCGATTTTGGCCACGGGAATGGCTCTAGCTACTTCAACGGTTGATGAAATTATTCAAACTGCCAGAAAGTTATCTGTGCCGTTGATACTATTTGCCCAGACTGGTAGTAACTTTGCTGAAGAATATATCAGGCTGGGGGTTGATACTGTGATCTCCGAAAATTATCCGTGGTATTGCATGCCGGGAGCAAGCAAGATCACGATCCATCGCAAGCATTAAGCCTTCAGTAATTCCTTTTAACTATGGACAGAAAAGCTGAAATCACCAGATTGATTGAGGCGGAAGGAACCCCAGCCTATGTGTATGACCCAAGAATTGTGCGGAACAAAGCTGGGCAATTAAAGGAAGCTTTCCCGGACCAGCAGCTTTATTTTTCTGTTAAGGCAAACCCGAATGTGGATATTTGCAGGCTACTAGCAGAGGCAGGATTCGAGGCGGAAGTCGTTACTCAGGGTGAACTGATGGTGTCTCTCAAGGCCGGATTTTCACCGGCGAAAGCGTTGTATGCGGGTCCAGGAAAGACGCAGAAGCAGATTGAATTCGCATTGCGGGAGGGGGTGCAACTCTTGACCGCGGAGTCAGTGAATCAGCTCAAACTGATCGATCAGATAGCAGGTAGCATGAAGACTAAAGTCAAAGTATTACTTCGTCTGAACATTCCTTCACTACAGAATAAGCAGAGCGAATCGATGATGGGAGAAGGATCTCAATTTGGGATGGACGCACAGGTTTTGCTTGAGAATAAGGAGGCCATTCTCTCGCTGGATAATATTGAACTTATAGGAACACAGTTTTACGCTGCCTCGCAGATATTAGATCCTACGAGGCTTGCCAAATCAGTACGAATACAAATAGAAACAACCAAACAACTTGTTGATACACTTGGAATCAAAATGGATGTATTAGACATCGGCGGGGGTTTCGGTATCCCATACAGTCCTTCAGAATCACCGCTGGATTTACAAGCGTGTGCGACCGAGGTGCGGGAAGCACTGAAAGCGATTTGCGATAAGCCGACAAACATCATTATTGAATCAGGTCGCTTTCTGGTAGGAGATTGTGGGAAATTTTATGCAAGGGTGATCGACGTGAAAAAAAGTTTTGGAAAGCATTACGTTATCTGTGACGGCGGCATGGTAGGTTTTACTCGTCCTGTTCTGGTTAACTCCCCGCATAATATTGAATTGTTCGGCAGTGCCGCCAATAACCCCATTGAAACCTGTAGTATATGCGGACCCTCGTGTTCTTCCGTTGATTGTCTGGGGACTGTCAGGATGCCTGTTCCTGAGATTGGAGACATTATTTCATTTGGCGAGGCGGGAGCGTATGGCTGGAGTATGAGCATACAGAAATTTCACTGTCTTACTCCACCCAAGGAATTGGTTCTGCCGGATTAATCTGTTTCCCCCCCACCTTTTTATGGACAACGACATGAGCAGAATTCCAGAAAATCATGAGCAGCGCGACCCCATCGATGTCCGATCAATATTATCACAAGGACTCAAAGAGAATCCTAACTCCATGGCATTAGCTTCTTTGGATCGAGAATATACATGGGCAGAGTTAGAACACTTCTCCGATTGCTTAGCCCGCTATTACATTGATGTCGGCTTTAAACCCGGAGAAATCATCGCGACATTATCCAGAAATACGCCGGAGCTATTCATACATTATCTGGCTTGTTTTAGGGCTGGGCTGATAAGCGTTACGCTTAAGCACATATATTCACTGGAGGATATCCAAACCTGTTTACGATATGTTGATATTTCATCAATTGTCATAGCCCAGGATATCGATGATGCCACTAGGCAATATTTTTACGACAATGAAGGAATACGGAAAATACCTTATGAGACTCTCATCGACGACGCTGTTAAACACCACTCGGGCCGCTCTCCCGATGATGCAATTGAATATCCAACAGTCGATCCACAAGACCCCTGCATTATCCATTTTAGTTCCGGAAGTACGGGTTCTCCCAAGGGGATCACACACTCGTATAACAGCCTTGGGCACATGCTGTCGAGTGTCGCAGAGGGATATGGAATTAACGAACACGATACATTGCTGCCAGCCGTGCATTTCAGTGCTTTTTTTACAACACTGGCTACCTTATATAGAAAAGGAAGGGCTCTGGTACTTGATGATTTTGCTGATCACAAAATCCTGACATTACTTCGTCGTTATCGAGCGACAATTTTGGGTATTGCTCCTACTGGCTATCAAAATTTGATTCGCCATGCAGATACCCGACCTGAGGATTTCCAATCAGTGCGCTTGGCTCTGACAGGCGGCTATCAGTCACCAGCGGCGCTGCTAGATGAATTCCGGCAAAAAACGAATAGTATCCTATTAGACAGCTACGGATTGACTGAATGTGGCATTTCACATAGCAGAAGATCCGGCAGCGAGAATGTCACGGGCTCCGTTGGTCCTGTCATGCCGGGCTTTCAGTGTGCAATCAGAAACGAAGACGGGGAAGTTCCCACGGGGGAAACCGGAGAAATGTGGATCAAGAGTCCCAGCAATGCGATCGGTTACTGGAATAACCCTGTTGCTCAGAAGCATGTCTTCAATGGCGAATGGATCAGGACAGGAGATCTGATGTACGGTGATGCTGAAGGGAATTATTACTTTGTGGGGAGAGTCAACCATATTATTGAAATGCCTAATGGTGAAAAGCTGCTCCCGGAGACCGTTGAAGTTCTTCTGAGACAACACGAGGAAATTGACCAAGTGGTCGTGACAGGCAGCCAGCATGCGGATAAGTCCGTCACATTGAACGTATTTATTACGCGTGCTCGTAAGGTGGATATGTCAGACCAAGAACTCATCCGCGATTGCCAATCGCTGTTGCATCCATATGATGCCGAAAAAGAGATTCAAATTCACGACACTTTCCCGCGCACAGCTACCGGGAAAATTGATCGTGTACGAATCCAAACGGAATCAGCAGCCAAGAAGCCACTGTAAGGTTTCCGTTGTCATGAAGGTATTTGTTTCCATACCCTCAACATTCCAAGGAACAACAGAACTAATATGCCGCTTCCAATGAGTCCAGTGTAGAAAAATGCCTGATGTAGCGTGAGCATTTCTGCCCAATAACCAATAACGGGAGAAGCAATTGCAATAATGAGCGTGCTTGCAAAAGCGTGAACGGACAAGACTGTTGCTCGTATATCTGATGACGTCATTCGGTTTATGAGAGCAGTGGAAAGCGGCGTAATGGCGCCTACCAGCGATCGTCCTACAAGGAGAATTGCCAATCCAAATAGCGAAGTTGTGAAGCCAAGAATAAGATATGTACCCGTGATGAATATCGCAATGATCAGGAATAACAGCCGATCATCAAATCTCTTTTCCAGCTTTGGTGTCACTTGTGCGAATACAGCTGCCATCAAGAGCGCCGCGGCATGTGTGACGCCAAAATATTCTGTTGGTAATTGAATGAGTGCCTGATACGGCTGAGTGAACCATAATAAAATTCCAATCAGACTAATTGTCGTTGCGCTGAGTAGCACGATTTTGCTCAGAGCAGCCCGATGAAACAGGGTTTCCATTGTAACCCTTGCGATCAAATCAATATGCCCTGTCTCTTGCAGCTTATGTCTAGTCGGCTCAATGATTGTTAAAGCAAGAGGAATTGTTGCCAATACAAAAGGAACCGTAAGCCAGTATGCGGCGCGAAGACTGACAGCAGCAGCAATCAATCCGCCAATGATGCTGACAATTGCTTGTGCAACTGCGTTGATGCTTTGGGTTCTGCCGGCAACTGTTCGATAATGACTTTCTTTTCCCTGCTCCAGCAACGTGTCATACATCGCCGCTTCTATTGTGCCCGAAAAACATGCAAAACCTATCGCCCAAAAGAATTCACCAACCATGTATTGCATGAAGCCATACGAAGTAGCCCAAAGAAGTATTCCTATGGAGGCGGCTATCGAACCCGTAAGCAATGTTTTCTTCCTTCCCCACCTATCGGACATATAACCTGACGGAATTTCCAGAATGAGCATAATAAGAGAATAAAAACCCAGTATGAGAAAGAACTGATTAACAGTTACATTAATGGATTCAAGAAACAGGAATATCACTCCGGCAAATACCAGCGTTCCCCTGAGGGCAGATATAAGATAGAGCTTAATGATGTTTGAACTAATTGTTCTCATCCAATAGTAAAGAGGAACGCAACCAAGTGTACCAACCTTTCAGTTTTATTCGCCATGCAATCGATTATACAGAAGAAGACACCGTCTTTCTGCGTCCTTTCTTCATCCGAGACTTCGTGAGTTCTTCGAGTTCGGGTTGCGTTTCGTACCCTCGGATGCGCCCATCGAGTAAGCCGAGACGGTAGTTCACACCCTCGGAGGTCAACGCCCAATTCTTGTCCTCCAAGATACCTTCTATGGTTTTCTCCAGGATTTTACTGCTGTCGTGTTCCTCACGCTTCTCTTCTGTGTCCCGCACGGAGAAATTCAGGATGATCTGCCGATCAGTCGGCGCAGGCATGGCAATGTGCAGATCGGAATAGCCCGCCTTCTTCCCCACCGGAATCAAAAGGGTTGTGCCCCCTTCCGGTCTCTGCCGATTCTGTGATTAACTTGTTAAGCTTTGAGCTATCGATCAATGTGGATGGAAGTCCAAAACGATCCTGCAACTCTTCCATCCATTGAGTGCGTAGAGAAGCGGGAACGAGAATCAAAATCTTATTTTTTCCCTCAACCCAGAGCTGATTGATGATCAGACCAGCTTCAATGGTCTTTCCCAAGCCCACTTCGTCAGCAAGAATGGCACCTCTCGAAAGTGGACTGTTAAACGCATAAACTGCAGCATCCACCTGATGAGGATTCAGAATGACATTTGCGGAACGTATGGAGGAGTTCAGTTTTTCAGGATCATGCAGTGGATGCTTTCGTGTTAGGAGGCTGGCCAGATAAGTTCGGAGGATTTGTGACATCGAGAATGTGGATTTAGCCAGAATACTAGCGTAAACCCATAAAGATTTCTAGTTTTGCCAGCCAGAGAGCCATTGTTTGACCTGAGCGTAGAATCCTGCGATCAGATGCTATAATTATGCCGTGAACATTGTGGTATATGCACAATGGCTGACAAAAAGCCGCCAAAGATGATGGAGGACTCAGTGCCTCCGTAAGCTAATGGATAGACTGCCGCGCTTCTATCGCGGATATCTCGGTTCAAGTCCGAGCGGAGGCACCAATCAAGAAGTGCTGTCCATGGAATATTTGTGTGCCGACTACTGCGATTTTCCCTCTTTGAGAAGAGCGAGCTCATAAATCTCAGAGCCAAGCGGCGTTAAACGGACAATTACCGTTCCTTTACTTCCCGTTTGCAAATCGACATCCCAAGTAGGGTAAGCGTAAACACTCTCGCAACGGGTGCAACGCAAATCGGGCTTCTCCTGATCCGATGTCTTGCTGAACCGCATGCTACCGCATCGGCACTTCACAATGCTCTTGATGATGGGTCTTTTCATTCGCTTCTCCGAGCCCGGCTCGAACTGATGTCCACACTTCAGGCAGGTGATAAGTACCTTGCGGCTTCCGACGAAACCTCCAAGCAAGCCGACTCCGCCAGTTAGCACTCCACCAACGAGTGCCCTTCCCCACCCAAATCCTTTACGTTGGGTACTCAATTGGGTCGAGCCGCAGCGCGGACAATTGATTTGCGTATCCGCCTCACGCTGCTCCTCAAGCTTTTGGTCGTCGACAGTACGCCTAATGACGGCATCCA
>CAZVLZ010000013.1:0-22415 GCA_964628345.1 uncultured Candidatus Peribacteria bacterium
CCGCGCTCACATCCTTCGTCGTCTTGTACTTGTCACCGCCCTTGAAGAACATGTGCTCGAGAAAGTGGCTGATGCCGCGATCCTGATTGCGCTCGTAGCGCGATCCTGCACCGGCAAACACCATAACGGCAGCCGATTCCACCCCATTGCTGGGAGCAGTGAGAACGGGCAGGCCGGAAGGAAGACGCTCGAGGGTGTACATCGCAACCGAGTTTACGGAGGAACTGCACCGAAGGAAAGCAGTCCGTATGTATGGGAAAAAACATACAGAAACAAAACAGAAGGAAATAAACAGAAACACATACATCCATTGAGCACGTATGAGTGTCTAACAACGAAACAGCCCTGTGGCTGATGCGGTTTACTGTTAGGAGGGTAAAGGGGTGTGGGGGCTTAGGGAACCGAACCCGCCCGAACGTACCGACGTTCGGTACGGGCGTGGCAAGGTGCCCTAGCCCCCACGAAAGAAAAACCCAAATATGCCCCTAACCAAGCGATGATATTTCTTGACCGCCCTGAACGCGCTCTGTAGGCTTGCAGAGCTTCAAATCTCCCATGCAAGGAAAACTCAAATGGCGTCGGCGTATGCGCAAGCACGGCTTCCTCAAGCGGATGCAGAAGCGCGATGGTCAAAAGGTGCTCGCGCGCCGCAGGCGCAAAGGGCGCAAGCAAATCGTGGTGCAGCGGAAGGGGAAGAAGTGAGATTGAAGAAGTTGAAGAGATGAGGAAGGCCTGAGAGGTTGTTTTGGGAGTAATTTTTTCGAACCTATCAGGCTTCTCTCACTGCTCAAACCGCTACAACCAGCAATGCCCGACGCTCTTTGCTACTATGGAAACATGAGCCGCTCCCTCCACAGAATATCAGCCATCCTCTTCTACCTGCTCGCCGGAAGCTTCTTTGTCAGCTACCTGCTCCTCAGAAACGAAATCGGACTTCCATGGTCACAGTGGTGGCTGAATGTCGCCGACCTTCCATTGGCGCTCATCGCCAGCCTGTACGGAGGAACCAGCCTGTACCGCAGTGTGAAAAGGAAAGATGGGGTATCCGTTTCGCTCCTGATACTGATCGGCGTTCCGCTCCTGGCATTCTTCACCTTCCTGGTCGCCCTCAACTTCTGGAACGTGCTGGGGCTGCCAACGGGCAATGTTTGAACATTTCTGAGGCAGGAACAGAAACAATCCACATATACAAAAACAGACAACACACAACACACGGGATGGGGCGCGACACGGGGGGTGAAGAGGAAGGCCCTGCCGTGTAGGGTCACGGCATGCCGTGACCCTACACGCCGACGAGTCGGCTCCTAGCCTAAAGAGGAGCCAGCGAGGAGGCACAGGGCCGGGTGCCCGCCCGTACCGAACGGTACGTTCGGGCGGGGCTCCACCTTTGTCGCGACAAAGGTGGAAAATATCTCAACTTCTGGAACGTGCTGGGGCTGCCGCAGGCTCCTGTGATCTAAAGAAGATTGCTCATGACACCAAGGCGCCCTTCCACGCCAGCTCAAAGATCGCACGCTGTGTACTCGCAACGTCTTCGCTCTCAATGAGAAGAGCCATATCATCGTCAAATGAGAAGATGCTGTACCTGTTGCCGTAGATATATATCTCATTGGGAAGATGATTATTGGTATTTTCCGTAATACGTGCATTCCGCAATTCTCTGGGTCCGCGGCTTCGGAATTGGCGCGCAATCGGTGAATCGGGCATGATCACCCGAACAGGCAGGCGCCGCCTCACCCGTTCGTCGATTGCCGCCCGCTGTACCCACTCCTCGCCAAAGTACTCGAAGAGTTTTTCGGGATGAAAATAGTTGAGAATTTCCGTTTTCGATGTCAGCGGGTCGAGATAGAGCCTTCGCAGATCTTCTTTGCCCTCATAGAATGATACTTTCGGTTTGCCGACAATACGATTTTCTATGGCTAGGAGCTGAGGGAGGTTGCCGCGCAATTCCCGGATGTGTAATTCATACTTTTCAAGAAGAGACCGGGGCGAAAGAACAGAAAAATATCGGGTGTTCTTGCGCACAAAAAACTCTGCGAGTCCGCGCTCACTCAGCTTCTTCAGTATTTCATGTGTTGTGGTACGCTTGATCTTCGCTTTCTTGGCAATGACGCTCGCCGGAGCCATGCCGAGCTCGAGGGTAGCTAGATACAACTGAGCTTCCTTGGACGTCAAACCTAATTGGATGAGAGTCGTGTGAATATCCATTCTGTTGACAAAAAAACCGTCAGTATTATATCTGAGTTTCATTCTTAGTAAAGCCAATAAACTACAATGGACAAATTGCTGTCATGATAATTGGATGAAATAAATACTAGCCAAGAGACACTATCGTCATGACGACGTTCTCTTCGTCTCTTGTAAGCGGCATGCTGGTGGGCTTTCTCGTCACGGCTCCAGTGGGACCCATCTGTGTCCTGTGCATTCAGCGCTCTCTCGCCTGCGGGCGCGACACGGGAATCGCATCCGGATTCGGATCGGCAGTCGCACTGACTCTCTATGGAACGCTCGGTGCGGTGGGGGTGACGGCAATCGCACAGATGCCTCTGTCTGTTCGTTTTGTGCTGACTCTTGCCGGAGCGATCATTCTCGCATTCATCGGATGGAGACTATTACGATCAGCTCCCGTCTCCCCGGATACATCTCAGGCAAATAGTCTCACGCTTTCGCGAGCGGCTCTTTCCACTTTTGCTCTGGAAATCGTCAATCCTGCATCTATCATGATTTTTTTCGGGCTGTTTGCCTCAATGCAGGAGGCTCCTGCGCATAATGCAATGGGATTTGCGGAAGTTGGTTTGGGTATCCTTCTGGCTTCAATGCTCTGGTGGGTCTTCCTCTCGTCCGCCGTCGCTCTGTTTCGGTCTTTTTTCAGTCCCTCTCGCCTCGTATGGCTCAATCGCATTGCCGGAGTCATCATCATCCTGTTGGGATTACGACCGCTCATCCAGATGATGTAACGAAGCTCCTTACCCTAAATTGCCGCAGGCTCCGGTCATCTGACCTCGATCTCCGGATGATCCTGCTCACGGTTCGCCATCCGCGCGGCGAGAAAGAGACAATCACTGAGACGGTTCAAGTACACCCGCACTTCCGGATTCACAGGTTCCTCGTGCGCGAGACCGACCACCCATCGCTCGGCACGGCGACAGACAGCCCGCGCCTGATGCAGCAGAGCGGCAACGCGTGAACCCCCGGGAAGTACGAAGTGTGAGAGGGCAGGCAACGCCGTTTCCAAAGCGGCGCCCCACTGTTCCAATTCGCCGATATACATGGCCGAGAGGCGGTGTCCGCCCGAAGCGGAAGCCAGGTCGGCGCCGACCTGAAAGAGAGCGTGCTGCACGCGTTCGAGCGGCAGGCGCAGGCTCTCGGGAAGCGCCGCTTCAGCGAGTGTGACGCCCAGAATGGCATTGAGCTCATCGATGGTACCGATGGCATGGATGCGCAACGAAGACTTGGTGATGCGATCGCCCTTGAGGAGCCCGGTTGTTCCGTCGTCACCCGTGCCGGTGGAAATAATGGGACGAGACATAAGCTATAAGCTGTAAGATATAAGCTTCTGCCTTTGCGCTTGTAGCTTATATCTTACGTCTTATGTCTTCACCAAAGAAATACTCTCCGCTTTCATATATTCCTTCTTCACCTCCTCCTCGGTCAGCGTGCGATCGGGAGCCCGATACGTACAGCGGACCGTGAGGTTATAGCGGCCTTTCGCAAGCGGAGCGCCCTCGTAGAGATCGACGACAACAACATCGACGAGGAGCGGCGAACTCCTGCGCACCTTCGCGATGAAATCCTGACTCTTCTGCGAAGCATCGAGCGTCACCGTGAGATCGTACGTGACGGAGGGGAACTGCGGGAGAGGCATAAAGATGACCGGCTGCACCGGCAGCGCGAGCAGTGTCGTGAGATGGAGGAGCGCGACGGCCGCACGGCCCGGAAGATCGAATGCGGCGGCAACGTTCGGATGAATCTCGCAGACCTGACCGACGATTTTGCCATCGAGGAGAAGATCTGCGGAGCGGCCGGGATGGCCGAAGGGCGGGATCTTTGATGTTTCGCGAATTTCCACGTCGGCACCGCTTCCCCGCAACTGGTCGAGCAGAAACTGCTTGGCCTCAAGAAACGGCGTTGCGCCGAGTTCATGTTCGCGCCGTTCCGTGATCAGAATACCGCACTCGAACCACTCGCCCTCACGTTGATTGGCGACATGCGTGCAGGAGAACGTGCGCACGGCATCGCCCACCAGCAGGATATTCTGCGCGGCGTGTTCCAGCAGGCGCGGTACGGTGGATGTCTGGATCACACTCAGTTCTTCTCCGAGCGCATTGAGCACAGGAACGGCATCGGCGGGATCGAGGCCGCACTTCTTGAGGAGCGTCGGTCCGACGAGCGAGAGCGGCACCACCTCGATGAATCCCTGCTCTTTCAGGCTGTCGCGAAGCTGATGGACGCGTCGGTCACGCGGTGGGAGCCAGACGGAGGCCGTGGGCAGAGCTGGTACGACGCGGTCATAGCCGATGATGCGGCCCACTTCCTCCGCGAGATCATGGGGACCGGTGACATCCTTGATACGCCAGAGCGGCGGCGTGACGGAGCCGCGACCCACTTTGAACCCCAGATCGGTCAGAATCTTCTTCGCCGTCTTTTCCGCAATCTCCGTTCCCAGCAGACGCGATGCGTCTTTCGTCGAAAATTTTACTGGTTTGGGCGCGCCGTCCGTCCCCCATGTGACAAGCTTGGAAGTCACTGTCGCCCCCGGAACGAGTGTAAGGAAGAGTTCGAGTGCACGGAAGAACCCCTGCTGTGCCATGACGGGAGGAACACCCTTCTCATACACCGTCGCGGCATCCGTGCGATGCCCCATCGCCATGACGGTGCGGCGCGTATTCGCCGGGTCCACAACGGCACTGTGAAGCCAGAGGGAACGCGTTGTCTCCTTCGTGGAACCACGCAGTCCGCCCATGATACCCAGAAGATCAAAAATACCGTCATCATCTTCCATGATCAGCGCCCCGGGACTTAAAGGGCGCTTTACATCATCGAGCGTCGTGATGCTCTCACCTTCCTTTGCCGTACGCATATGAACGGTGCCATGTATATCCGCGGCATCGAAGCTATGGAGCGGCATCCCGGTCTCCATCATCACGTAATTGGTAATGTCGATCGGCAGACTGATGCTGCGCCAACCGGTTGCCTCCAGCCGACGCTTCATCCACGCCGGCGTTTCGCCGAGTCCGGAGATCTTCAGCGCGCATCCGTAGTAACGCGGCACGAGTTTTTTCTGCTCTACGACGATCTCAAACGGAAACGCTTGTTTCGGGAACACGGGTTCTTTGCGCTTCTGGGGTTTCTTCCATATCGCCAACCCAAGCGCCACGCACTCGCGGGCAATCCCCATGTGTGAGAAGAGATCGGGACGATTGGTGATGGCATGGTTATCGACGTGCAGAACGGTATCGGTGAGTCCCAAATACTCCCGAAGAGGAGTGCCAACCCCTTCCTCGCCCTCTCCCAAATCCACAATCTCATGACCGGTTGCCGCCGGGAATACATGTTCAAGTTGGAGTTCTGCGGCCGCGCAAATCATCCCTTCGCTCTCCTCTCCGCGGATTTTCGTCTTCTCGAGCGTCACCATCTCCTCCCCGTGCCACTTCACGCGTGCACCCACGTGCGCGAATGCCACGCGCATGCCTTTGTGCAGATTCGTTCCGCCGCAGACCACGTGTTTCGTGCCCTGATCGGTTTGGACATCGCAGACCGAGAGGCGATCGGCATTCGGATGTCGCGCAAGCGTGAGCACTCTGCCAACACAGCAGCCATCAAGCTGATGTCCTTGTTCCTCGATCTCCTCCACCTCTCCCGTCGCCAACGTCAGCCGCTCCGCGATCACGCGCGGATCTTTCTCTTTCCACGTAACGAAATCCGAGAGCCAATCAAGGGAGATCTTCATGGGAGCAGCATACCGCAAGGCGGGAGGGGCGGGATATGGAAATACTACGTGAACAGAAAGAGAGGTTTCCTGTCATTGTGAACAAAACCGAACGCTCCTACCCTAAACCCATTCCTCACCCTTTTCCTCATGAAAAACTGTTCCTGCTGCGGTGCATGTACGGCGATGAACTGGATCATCTGCCTCCTGCTCTTCCTCGCCGCCGTCACCGCTCTGGTGGGCGTGTACCAGACACATTTCGGCATCAACGGCATGGTGTTTGGCAATTCCAACAGCTCACTCGCGCTGCTGGCCTTCGTCATATCACTCACTATGTGGGCAAAGTGGATGTGCCGGTGTTTGTGCGACAGGAGTAAGTAAGAAGCGGAATGCAGCAGGCAAACCGCCGATGAACCCCTTCTTTTTTGCATACTACTCACTGCTGGCTGCGTACTACTTTCTGCCGATCCTCCTTCCTTCCACCCACCCTCCGTTGCTAGAGTAATGTTGTGGAGAGGTCGCATAGTGGCCTAGTGCGCGCGCTTGGAAAGCGCGTAGACCTGAAAGGGTCTCGGGGGTTCGAATCCCCCCCTCTCCGCCACAGGTGAATTGGAGCTGAGCACCAGCACTAAGTGCGCCGCGAGGCCCAAGATCCTGTGTCCTCCGAAGCTCCAAAAGAACGGAGGAGGACACTCCTCTCTCTCTTCCCCCATCCCATGAAACGCCTCACCCTCATCGCATTCGCCCTCCTGCTCAGCGCCTGTTCCCTGTCTTCATCTGCGACCAAAGAACCGACCTCTCCGCTCGTCGGCGGCGATCGCGATGCGCACGGGTGCATCCCCTCTGCCGGATACACGTGGTGCGAACCGAAACAGAAGTGCTTGCGCACGTGGGAGGAAGCCTGTTTCGCATCCGCCTTTGAATCGATAGCGTGGGAACTGGCACTGCGCCACGGGGATACGCAGGACAAGATCTCCCTCACAATGGAGAAGCAAACAGAGATACATGCGCGGGCCAGCGTGCGCTTCGGCGCGAAAGGAACGCCGGGAGGCATCGTCCTCGCGGTGCAGAAGAACGGTGTCTGGCGTATTGCGTATGAAGGGAACGGATCGGTGGATTGTCCCGCACTGAAGGCCGATGCCTTCCCGCAGGAAATGCTTATTGGGATCTGCGATTAATTGGGATATCCTCGCACTATGCGACACCTCTTCAACCTTCGGGTTATCGCCCTCGCCATCATCGTGATGGGCATACTCATCCTCGCCCTCTGGTTGAGAGCTTCCTCCGGCGAAGACACATGGATTTGCGTCGACGGTCAGTGGACCAGGCACGGCAATCCCTCCGCGCCAATGCCGCAAGTGCCCTGCACGCAAGCCACCATTCCTTCACCCGTGCCCTCCGCCTCCGTTCCGCCGACATCCTCAGACCAGATCATGACCTCGTTCGCGAGCGAAGATTTCTCCTTCTCGTACCCGGATTGGCCCGTCATGAATCAGCAGATGATTCTGGAACCGGAAAGGACGAAGGTCGCCGTAAGCAATGCGGGATGCGCACTGGTGGTGACCGTTCGTGCGCTCCCGCCGGGAGCCAACTTTCAGGTTGCCTTGGATGAACTCCTGAGCCAGCAGATCGCAACGACCAATGTGCGCATTCTACAGAAAAATATCACGCAGAAATCGAGCCATGTTGAGGGGGAATTCGGCGTGCAGTCCCAGACCATCCATTCGGATCAGTACGGCTACGTGACGAGCCGAAACCAGTTCTACTCGATCGTGTTCGCTTCGACGAAAGAGGCTTTCAACGCCGCCTGCAAACCGGTCGTCTCACCGACAATCAAGAGCGTAATAGTGAAGTGATGAGTGAGACTTGGAAAATAGGGAACGGAAAACCGTGAAACAAAAACGTGCGTCCTTTGCGAGAGGTGTACGCCATAATATCCCCATCTCGAGCCCCCATTCCCTAATCCCCATCCGAACGCTCTCGGGGATTCCTGTACTCAACACCCAGTGCTCTGTAGATGTCTTCCTCCTCGCGGGAAGCAATGATCTTTTCGCCCGCGAAGAGACCGTACTCGTTCAGCTTCCACCCGCGCTGGATGGCGAGCCTGCGAAGCTGAATGTTGTGCTCCTTGGAACCGGTAAAGTAGAGAAGCGCCGCACCCCATTGGTCACGCGAAACGAATCGGATATCGACACGGATGCTGGACTGCAGGTCGAACGAAAGTTTCTTGTCGCCATGCGCCACCACGTCGCGGATGATCGGCAGCTCTGCGATCGCATCGCCCACGGCCGCGGGGTGTTTCGTGACCACAAGGACATCGATATCGCCGACAGTTTCCTTCTCGCGACGAAAAGAACCCGCCACTTCGCACCGCTCCACGCCACGGACCGAGCGAATTTTTTTGAGGAGCGCGGCCACGTCGTCATTCACCTCCTCGCGGGGAAAGCGGCGTACGCGTTCCTTCACCCGTTTCGCATTCTCCAGAATCTTTTTCTGCATGACGGCGGAAAAGCCCGGCAGCCCCTCAAGCTTGCCCGTTTCTGCAGCACGAATGAGATCCGCAACCGTCTGAATCCCCAGTGCGAGCTGAAGCTGCCGCGCGCGCCTGGGACCCATACCCTCCACTTCCATTAACGCGGAGGGAATGCCGCCCTGCATGCCGAGAAGCTTGTCCAGAGCCGCGATGCGCTTCGTCTTCAGATATTCCTGAATCTTCTTCGCAATGCTCTCGCCGATGCCAGGCAGTGCCTCAAGCTCTTTGAGATCCTTGAACGTGGAGACATCGCGCTTCAGTTCGTCGAGCACCGTAGCCGCGTGCCGGTACGCGGCGGGCTTGAAGGAAACCCCCTGCTCTTCGAGGAGCGCTGCAATCTGACGCAAGAGCACGGCGATGCGCGCGTTGTTCTCCATGAGGAACATTCTACCCGCAGGGACGTTCTATGTGATGGAAGAACCGGAAAGACCGCAAAGATTAGCCGAAATGCGGTCCCTATTCCCGCCATCTCAACACGGATACCTCCCATGGACTCCATCGGAACGCCATCATTTGGCTTATGGACCTCTTTCGGGGAACCTACTGTACCGCATCCAATCGAAAACCAAGAATCGATTATGCGTCACCGGGACGGTATTTCGTCACCGTTTGCACGGCGGACTGTGACGCGACGTTTGGCGAAATTCGCAATGGCATCATGGGATTGAATGACGCGGGATGTATCGTCGCCGACGAAATTGAACGCACACCAATGGTGCGGCCGTATGTTGCGATTGATGATTGGATCGTCATGCCGGACCACATGCATATGATCGTCGAAATCCGATCGCACCATGATCCGGCAATCGCGGACGGAAACGCGATACGCATGGAACGATACGCGCCGGTGGGAATCGTAGAAACGTCCCGGCGGGACGTTTCTAGCGGTGTGATGGTATTAATCCCATTATGCCGGTTCCGTCCGCGATCGTTGGGTGCGGTAATCAACCACATTAAATCCGCATGTACCAAACGCATTCGCGCGGCGGGACATGCGAATTTCGCTTGGCAATCGAATTATTATGACCGGATTATTCGTTCCGAAACCGAATGGCACCGTATTCGACGGTACATCGAAACGAATCCACGGCAATGCAAACGGGACACGGTCAATCGAATGAGAAAGTGATCTGCCTCCCCGTTTTTTGGTATCCCGGGTGCATGCCTCTGCATGCACCCGGGGAATAAATGTGGCTCAAGCTTGCGCCTAAGCCGATGAAATCAGGTCACTCCTCTCCGTTGCCGTCAGCCGAGGCATCCGTGACGAGCGTCACCGGGACGTGGAAGCGGTTGGAGAGCCTCCGCGACTTTCTACGGAGACCTTTGGCCACACCGCTGAGCACGGGGGAGAAACACCCACGCTTCCGGGCGCGCTTTGCGCGACGGGTATGGGCATTTGCCCGCGCGGCCACCAGGGTCGCCACGTTGGCACGCGTGCGGTGGACCTTGCGGGTCCGCTGCCGCCGCTGCAGGCGGTCATCCGGTTTCGTCTCGACCACGCCGTCCCCCTCTTCTTCCTCGACCACGACACCGAGCTCTTCAAACTGCACCATGTCAGCACTACTCCATCAATTGACCTGACAGCCTTCCATCGTTTACACGTCCACTCCAGTGGACATGCACTCCCCCTGCGGGAGCGAGGAACGTCACCATTTCAATGGCGATAGGAAGGCAAATCACTTTCTGAAAAAAACGATGCTGATAAAGACCAATGACGAGAAATCTGCTTCTTTTGAAGGGACGGGTCGGACTCGGCGAACCGAGTCCGACCCTGAACAATCGGCCTAACAACACCGTTAGGCTTCTGAGGCTCTTCTCCGTTACGAACGGACACGGAGGAGCTTCTTGGCCCAGTCCTCGTCGCCTGAACCTTTCTGGCGTGGCGAACGCCCGAAGCACTCAGGCTTTAGCCGTCCGTCACAGCCGTTCTCACGGCCGGGGCACTGGTCATTGGCACACACTTGCTTCACTCCACCGCGCTGTCCAAGAATCACCATTGGAAAAGCCTCCATCTGCCCTGTCCAAGAACCGGCGAACCACAGTCCAGTGGTTCCTTGCATCCAAGACCGACTCACGGCAAAAGCAGGTTTCTCATCACTTCTTTCGATGATGTGAAAGAGCGAAGCGATTTCACGCTGAGCTTCTCGAACGGGCGAAAGAACGAATGTGATCTTTGATCTGATCAAAAAGATTGGGAGCTGTCGTCGCGCGGGTAGACGACAGCTCCGAGAAAAAGAGATTGCTCACGCTTAGCGCGAACCAGGACGGCGGCGCCTTCTCGGCACCTTGGTGGCACCACCCTTGCAGGTGCACTTCTGCAGGATGTGCTTACATTTTGAGCACCGTATCTTGTGGCTCATGCAAACTCCTTTCTCCTGCTCTTCCTTTATGAGCAGGTCAGAGATCACGGTGGAGAGAAAGATCGTTCGAAGGGCCCTCACTCGGGAGAGAAGGGTGCGATTCATTCATCTCGGCTCCTCCTCACGCACGCTTCTCTGCCTCCCAGAGGAAGAGAATGGAACACGGGAAGAGGACGTACTGCTGCAACATGACAGGAAGTAATGTAAACATTACATCCCCATCTGTCAAGAATGCCTTGAATAAGCTGCTGGAACAGACCGTTTGAGGCTCATTCAAGAGAAAAACATACAGATACAGAACCGGTTTTGAAACACAAACAACACACAAAATCTATGGAAACGCGCCTATGTGGCGGCGATAGCGGAGGGGCTCATAGGCGGCCTGCCCGTCCGTAGCTCCGAGCACGGCGAGGAGCGAAGGCGGGAGCGCTTTCTTTCGTCCTTTCTTTGCCGCGCTTGGCAAAGAAAGGACAGAGGAAACTACCTCATGCCTGATCAACGAGGAAAATGGGCCTTCCATGAAATTACGTCCCTTCCTCCCAACTTCCCAGGTACTTCACCTGCTCCGGCGTAAGAGTATCGATCGTGAGTCCCATGGCCGTCAGTTGCAGGGCGGCAATTTGCTGATCGATTTCGTCGGGCAGCGTGATCACCTCTTTCGGCAATTTCCCCCTGTTCTTCACGAGGTACTCGCACGCCAGCGCCTGCCCGCAGAACGAAAGACTCATCACTTCGCTCGGATGCCCCTCGGCCGAAGCCAGATTGACGAGGCGCCCTTCGCCTGCGACGTACACGACCTTGCCGGACTTGAGCAAATACTCGTCCAGGTAATGCCGTACGCGGCGCTTGCGCTTGGCGGCTTTCTCGAGGGACGCGACATCGACTTCGTTGTCGAAATGTCCCGAATTCGCCAGCACCGCGCCGTCCTTCATGCGCTCGATGTGCTCCATACGGATGACATGGATATCACCCGTGACCGTGACGAAAATGTCTCCCAGCGGTGCAGCCTCATGCATGGGCATCACCCGAAACCCGTCCATGGCAGCCTGCAACGCCGGGACCGTCGCCACTTCGGTGACGATCACATTGGACCCGAGCGCGCGGGCGCGCTGCGCCACCCCCTTGCCGCAACTGCCGTACCCCAATACGACAACCGTCTTCCCCGCATAGAGCAGATTCGTGGAACGGAGGATGCCATCCAGCGTGGATTGGCCAGTGCCGTAATAGTTGTCGAAGAGATGCTTGGTCTTGTTGTCGTTCACCGCGATCACCGGCATCTTAAGCGCGCCGTCCTTGGTCATGGCACGCAACCGGTTCACGCCCGTCGTGGTCTCTTCGCATCCGCCAATGATCTTCTCGAGCAGGTGCGGATACTCCTTGTGGATCAATGAAATCAGATCGCAACCGTCATCCACGGTGAGATCGGGCTCGGCCTCGAGCACCGCTTTGAGGAACTTATAGTAATCCTCCCGGCTCTCGCCCTTGTACGCCCACACCAGCACGCCTTCCTCCGCCAATGCCGCGGCGATGTCATCCTGCGTACTCAGGGGATTGCATCCCGTAATGGCAACTTTCGCACCGCCGGCAACGAATGTACGAACGAGCACGCCGGTCTCTTTGGTGACATGCAGCGCCATGCCGATGGTCAGCCCCTTGAACGGCTGTGATTTTTTGAAACGCTCACGCACGGTGAGCAGCGCACCCATATTGCGCTCGGCGATTTCGAGGTTGAGGCGGCCTTGGGCCGCGAGGGAGGGATCTTTGACGTAGGACATGCGCCCAGCCTAGCGAAGATATTTGAAAATGCGAGAAAAAAGGGCTGCACACCGTCGTATGCAGTCCCGTGAGAAAATCCCCTGTTGGAGCAACATGAGGTCAGCCACCCGTGCGTGCGATGATCTGTGAGCCGGACCAGAGAGTCCCGAGAGCATCCAGCTCGACAATGTTGCTGGAAAGACCCAGGCCCTCCACGAGCTTGCGGCGCAGAAGGAGCCGTCGAGGCCGCTTGAAGCGGCGGGTATTCTGTTCGACCCGGTCGAGCCAGAGCTGCAAACGCTCCGGCAGCGGAAGGGGCGGATACTCGCGATCCTTGCAGTCGGTAAACGGATTGAAGTACACCATACGTCACACTCCTTTCTTAAGTGTTTGGCGCTCCAACAGGGAGGACTGGGGACAGGAATGGAATCCGCAGACCGCCCTCTTGCGGGGGAGAAAATGTGAATGAACAAAAAAAACGCCTCCGGTTCAGGGAGGCGGCGAGCTTCAAAGGAAAATCCATGTCAGCCCACAGACCTCCGCATCGTCTTACGGACGACGACGTAGAGGACGGCCAGAAACATGGCGGTGCTGAGCATGACACCTATACAAACGAAGGAGCTGAGGTTTTGTTACAGCCTTGAAGCCACTATTTTTGTTTCCCCATTCAAAAAAGACACACACAGGAACAAAACCGAACGGAAAGGAGGGACTGGAGGGGGAGGGAAACCTGCGGGTTTCCCTCCCAGCTTGGGTTAGGAAGGTGAGGGGGGTGTCGGGGGGCTGAGGAAACCCTTCGGCTTCGCGCAGGGCGAGCCGAACAAGGTTTCCTAAGTCCCCTGACAAAAGAAACAGATTCATACCTCCATCAACGTAACCGGCGTTCCTCCAAATTATCGCCGAAAAAATCTCATTCTGGCAATTTCACTCCATACGCCCGTTCCGCCCTCGCCCAAATCTCGTCTCTGTCGAGAGTATCCATCAGCGTTCCCTCCCGCTCGATCACTTTTGACCCCATGGCCGCGCCCAGCTCGATGGATGACCGCATGTCCCATCCGCGCGACAGGCCGAAAAGGAATCCTCCGCGGAACGCATCACCTGCGCCCGTGGGATCGACCACGCGATCGGGCTTGCAGGAAGGCAATGTCACCGTTCCGTCTTTCGAAAGCAGCGTAACGCCCTTTTCGCCATGCGTGATGATGGCAACCGGTGTGAGGGAAAGAATCGTTTCCTCATCTGCTTTCAGACTATCTTTGAGCAGACTCCATTCGTAGTCATTCACGATCACGCCGGCGCTCAACTTTGTAAGCCGCTTCAACTCATCGGCGCTGAACGCGATCACCTGTTGTCCGGGGTCGAAGAACACCGGTACCTTCTGCTGCGCGCACCACTGCACGCCTGCCGTCATCTGGCGCGTGTCACGCGGACTCACGATGCCGTACGCAAGATCATCGCGCTCGTCCTGAATGTCAGGCCACGTGCCGTGCGCATCCGCGCCGGGGTGGAAGAACGTGATCTGGCACTCCTTCTGGTCCGTGCCGATGATGGCCGTGGCAGTCACATGCTTTTTCTGTTCCTCGATGTACGTCACATCAATACCGCGCTCGGCGAGCAGCGCCTTGTACGGACCCCCGTCGGAACCAACCGTCCCCACGATCAACGGATCGCCATTCAGCAGACGCAAATTCCACGCGATGTTGGCCGCCGTGCCGCCGTGGTGGCGTGTGTATCGCGGCGAGAAGAAGGAAAGCGAAAGGCGCTCCAGAGACTTGGGATCGATGGCATCGGCAAAGGAGCCCTCGTAGCCGAGGAGCACATCGTAAGCGATGGAGCCGGTGATGAGGATTTTTTGAGACATAAGCTTTAAGCTTTAAGCTTTAAGCGGAATGCTCGGATCATACGATCAAGCTCTTCAATAGATTGAACCAATGTGTCGGCTTGATCCTTCTTGATGTAATTCAAATCCAACGCAACAAAGATATAGGTATGCAACTCGGCAAGAGATCCCTTGGCAATCAAAATGAAATGAGCAAACTCTTTTTCTGATGTTCGCTGACTTCCTTCAGCAATATTTGCAGGCACAGAAACAGCAGCACGTCTCATCTGCGACGTGAGCCCAAATAATTCTTCCTTGGGAAAGGTCCGCGTGAGCCTGTACACATCTCCGACAAGTAACCTGCCTTTTTCCCAAATCTGTAAACGCTTGAATGACATTGCAAGCATACAAAAAGCTTACAGCTTACGTCTTATAGCTTAAAGCTAATCCGGACTCTTTTCGCTGACAGAAGCTTCAATACCAGCTAAACTGCCTCCACGTGAAAATCACGATCGTCGGTACCGGCTACGTCGGCCTCGTTTCTGCAGCCTGCTTCGCGGAGCTGGGGCATGAGGTTATCGGCGTGGATATCGACGAGGCCAAAGTGAAGAAACTGAAAGCTGGGCAAAGCCCCATCTATGAACCGGGCCTGGAGGAATTGATTGTCCGCAATCTGCAGAGCGGACGCCTCTCGTTCACGTCGCAACTCTCCGAGGCGTTGCCGGAGTGCAAAGTGCTCTTCTGCGCCGTGGCGACCCCGCCCAACTCTGATCACACCGCGGATCTGCGCGCCGTCTTCGCCGTCTGCGACGCCGTTGCGGAACTCACGGACCATGAACTCGTATTCGTGAACAAATCCACGGTACCCGTGGGCACGGGCCATGAGTGCGAGAAGCGCATCGCCGCCGTCATTTCCAAACGAAAGAAGAAATATCGCATCCCCGTCATTTCCAACCCCGAGTTCCTGCGCGAAGGATCGGCCGTGGGCGACACGCTCCGCCCCGATCGCATCATCGTGGGGATCAACGGCAACGAAAAGGCGCGCGAACTGATGGAGGAACTCTATCAACCGCTCGTGCGCACCGAGCGGCCGCTCGTTTTCATGAGCCGCGAGAGCGCCGAGATCGTGAAGTACGCCTCCAATGCCTTCCTCGCCACCAAGATTTCGTTCATCAACATGCTCTCGGAGCTCTGCGAGGCCACCGGCGGCAACGTGCGCGATATCGCCAAGGGCCTCGGACTCGATGAGCGCATTGGGCCGCGCTTCCTGCATGCCGGCATCGGCTACGGGGGCAGCTGCTTCCCCAAGGATGTGAAGGCGCTCCTCGCCATCGGCAAGAAGCTCGACCTCCCGCTCCCCATCATTCAGGCCACGCAGGACATCAACACGCATCAGCGCGAACGCTTCTTCCAGAAACTCCTCAACGCCATTCCCGAAAACGCCTCCATCGGCATCTGGGGACTCGCCTTCAAGCCCAATACCGATGATATGCGCGAGGCACCGAGTCTCGATCTGATCCCGATGCTCCTCAAAATGAATCACATCGTCCGCGCGTTTGATCCCGTGGCAGCCGAGAACGCCGCGAAAGTGCTGCCCAAAGAAGTGGTGTACGTCTCTTCTCCGCTCGAAGCGGTCAAGGATGCGGATGCTCTGATCCTCCTCACGGAGTGGGACGTCTTCCGCGGCATCGATCTGAAAGAATTGAAAGCTGCTATGCGTGGACGTCTGATTTTTGATGGCCGCAACGTCTACGATCCGGATGAAATCCGCACGGCGGGGTTCATCTATCAGGGTATTGGCGTTCAATAACCGGAAAGAGGGGGAAATATTCTTTGCGGGCACCGGGGGCGCACGTACACTCACCTTTCCTTTATGGAAGCCACGGATACCGCTGCACGGCTCTACGAAGACACGATGGCCGGTGCACTCGCACGGAGGCAGAAATTTTTGGGAACGGGAACACTGAGCCCGGCGGAAATATCTCAGAAACAGGCCTGCATATGCAAAGTGCCGACGAACGAAGCACGTGCCATTGATGCAATCACCACACTGGCACTCTTCCAACAGCGGCTTCCCGGACACAAAGGAATCAGAGGCCTTATTTCAACGGAGACCGGATCTATTTCATTCGACAACGGACTGGTGGTGTACCGGCTTGCCAATGGAGACTGGGTAGAACCGATCATCGGTCATTGGATTCCTGCCTGTTTTCCGTGGGCGCAAAAATTTGAAATAGAGCTTCAGCGAAGCCTAAAAGACCCTCAATTCGAGACCGAGAATCCCATTCCTGATCTCCAAAAAGAAACTGCCGACACGGCGAAAGCAATAACCCAGAAAAGCTCCCGTTAAGAGGATGCCCTTGGTACACTGCCTATCATGAAAATCCTCCTCACCGGTTCCGCCGGCTTCATTGGATCTCACACCGCCCAAGTGCTCCTCGCCCGCGGGGACGAGGTGGTGGGACTGGATAACTTCAACCCGTACTACGATCCCAAGTTAAAAGAGGACCGCAATGCGCAGCTGATCAAGAACAAGAAATTCACGCTCATCCGCGGCGATATCTGCGACCGCAAGACCGTCGCCAGAGCGATGAAGGGCTGTGACCGCGTCTGTCACCTCGCCGCTCTCGCCGGCGTGCGCTACGCCTTCGACCATCCCGACGAATACATCGACATCAATATTCGGGGGTTCTTCCATGTGCTCGATGAGGTGCGCCTGCAGAAGATTCCCGGTCTCATCTACGCCTCTTCAAGCTCCGTCTATGGCGGCAACACCAAAATGCCGCTCGCGGAAACGGATCGCACGGATAACCAGCTTTCGCTCTACGGCATGAACAAGAAAGACAACGAGCTGATGGCACATACCTACCACTCGCTCTACGGCATCCCCGTGACGGGATTGCGGTTCTTCACCGTCTACGGTCCATGGGGCCGCCCCGACATGGCGCTTTTTCTGTTCACTGACAAGATTCTCAGGAACCAGACCATTGAAATCTTTGGGCACGGCAAAATGCAGCGCGACTTCACGTACGTCGATGACATCGTCGATGGCATCGTCGCCTCGATTGACAAGAATTATCCCGAAGAGATCTTCAATTTGGGGTGCGGAAGGACCGAAGAGCTGATGGACTACGTCGCGGCGATCGAGAAAGCGTGCGGCAGAGAGGCGAAGAAGAACTTCGTGGATATGCAGCCGGGCGATGTGGTTCGTACCGAGGCGGATATCGCAAAAGCGAAGAAGATGCTGGGATTTTCACCCAAGACGCAGATCAAGGACGGCGTGCCAAAGTTCGTAGCGTGGTATCGGGAGTACTACAATCTCTAAGTTCCCTTTCTTCTCTATGCCTGAGGAAAACATCACTCCGGCAGCACAGGGCTACTTTGAGCTGTGCCGACATGCAGCCTCTTGCCATCCTCAGCAGGATCCGGGGTTGGTTGCAGCTGCAAGAGGAGATACGGCACGCGTACGAGACCTGCTGGAACGCTGGCACCGCAGTCAGGGACACCCGTTGCCCCAAGACACAGATCAGGGACACGGCGCCGAAGCCATGGAATGTATCGGGCTCTCATGAATTACCGTAACGGCCTCACCCACGTTTCCACCGGAACGCCGGGGAGGGCCTTCCATCCCTTGCGTCCGCGGATATCCGGACAATCCGTGAGACATACTGCCACGCGAGCGGCATCGAGGAGCTGGGGGTTGCCCACCATCCGCCGCACAATGTACGGACCGTACTGCCATTGGTGTCCGAAAGGACCAGCGATGATCGCTGTAGCTCCAGCCGGGATGCCTGCCTGTTCAGCGGCCCTATAGACAGACGGAACAGGCGACGGAGCGCCTTTCGGAAAGGCCAGCGGAACGAGCAAAAGTGCACAGGCGAGACTGATCAGTAACGTCGTGCCTGTTCTGCGCATCAGTAGGGGCGATGAGGCAAGCCCCGCAATCAGGAGCGGCGTGAACAAGACCCCGTAGTACGGACGGAACGAGAGGAATAAAAAACCGGCAACCAGAAGGAGACTCAAGACGAGCGGCCACCGGCGCGCAGACAACATGCCGATCGTTCCAAGCACGCTCAAGACAGCGCTCCCCCCAAGCAACCACAACCAACCGACTCCGCGCAGTGCCGTCAACGGAGAACCGCTCCCCAGATTCTGCCCGCTCGCCGTGATCATACTGGCGAATGCGAGTGGATTCGCTGCAGTGTAGAGCACGAGCAGCAACACAGGCCCGCACAACGCAACCAGGCGCTGCCAACGACTCAGCCGAAGGCGCCAGACCACCGCCGCAACCACCGGCAGAAACAGGATGGCCTGATAGGCCGTGAAGAGTGCCACCATCCAATCATGTGTTCGCGGTCCTCACCCTTGAGATACCAGTAGCAGAACACGAGCATTTCAACAGCAGTGATGGGGGCAAGCAGGATCTGCCCGGCAGAAACGAACACAGCCGCAGAGAGCACCCACAAGCCGGCGAGGAGGGACATGTCTCCCTTCTCTTTGGCAGGCGCAAGCGCGCGGGCAAGTTCCGCCGCCAGCAGCAGACCGGCAGCGAGAAGGAGGCGCCAGATAATCTCCTGGCCGGGTATCCACTGCGCGATGCCGATGATGGAACGCGCGAACGGAGGATGCGGATAGGGAATATTGAGCAGATATTTCGCCTCATCCGTCGTCACTCCCTGCCACGCATGGAGGGCGGCAAGCGCGATGCCGAGGAGCACGAAGCCGACAGCGGGCGTCAAGAAGCGTCGCATGGTGACCAGCCGAAGTAATCGAGATTGACACGGATGCATTTGGCAGGAACGGGCACGCGTCCATGCGGACGATAGATCATCTCCAGACGCGTCGGCGTGACCTTGCGCAATGAGAGATCAGAAATGAGCCATCCTTCCGTACTGGAGAGCGATTCAAATGCCATCTTCGTCCGTTCCCGCACCTGAGCATCCATAACGAGAAGCCTCAAATTCCATGCACGCACGGAAAACACAAGGCCAAGACCGATGAAGAGGAGCAGAAAGAACACCCACGCGGCCCGCGCCCATCGCTCAAAGAAGAGCGCGAAGAGTGAGAAAATGAAATCCCACTGTACTTTGAGCGATAATTTGCTCGTTCCGACCGCACGAGGCGCGAATGTGTACGGAATCTCCGTCACCGGGGTCCCGCGCGGCAACCGCATGAGGAGATCGAAGAGGATTTTGAAACCGCGGGGACGGAAATGCGACGCAATACGCTCAAAGAGCGAGCGATCGATGGCGAAAAACCCGCTCATGGGATCATGAACGGACAGCCGGCACAGCAGCGTGGTGACTTTCGTACCCACGCGGCTCAGGAGTGTGCGCCGCCGGTTCCACTGACCCGTGCTCCCGCCGGAAATGTAACGCGAAGCCACGGCGACACCCCGCCGTACCTGAACGGTTGCGATGAGTGTCTGCAGCAGCGAAGCGTCGTGCTGGCCGTCGGCATCCATCACGGCAAGAATCTCTCCGCGCGCCGCCTTAAAACCCGCAACGACGGCGGACGAGAGGCCCCGCTCACCGCGCCGACGGATCACGCGGAGCGTCGGATAGAATGCCTGCAATTCCTCCGCCTTGTGCCATGTGCCATCGGGGGAATCGTCATCCACAATGATGATTTCGTGCGCGATACCCTTGAGGGCCTCCTGCAGGCGCGGAAGCAGGATCGGCAAGCTCTCCGCTTCGTTGTACGTTGGAATCACGAGCGATAACATCGCGGAATAGACTATGGAAAGAACGAGGGAAACGCTACTATCTCCTTGATGAAAATTCTCGTCACCGGATCGTCAGGAACCATCGGCACGCGGCTCTGCGAGAGGCTCCTGGAGCAGGGGTACGATGTCGTAGGAGCGGATTGGGAACCGAACAAGTGGCAGCCGACTGTCGAAAAACTGACAGTGCGCATCGATCTGCGACATGAGGAGGAACTGAAAACACTCCCGACAGATGTCGATTGCGTGATCCATCTCGCCGCGAACGCCCGCGTCTATGAGCTGGTGGAGAATCCCGACCGGGCGCGCGACAACATGCTGACCACATTCAATACGCTGGAATGGGCACGCAAAAACGGAGTGAAACGTTTCGTCTTCGCTTCTTCGCGCGAAACGTACGGCAACAGCGGTGCAGAAAAATATCGCGAGGACATGGTGCGCGTGGAGAACTGCGAGAGCCCCTATACCGCGAGCAAGATTGCCGGCGAGGCACTCGTGGAATCGTACCGGCGCTGCTACGGAATGGAAACGGTGATCGTGCGCTTCTCGAACGTCTATGGCATGTACGATGATTCCGAGCGTGTAGTGCCGCTCTTCATCCGGCAAACGAAGAAAAACGAACCACTTGTGGTCTTCGGCAAAGACAAGAGCCTGGATTTCACCTACATCGACGACGCGGTGGACGGGCTTTTGCTCATCCTCAAGAATTTCACCAAAGCGGATGGGCAGACCATCAACCTCGCCTTCGGCGAGGCGCATTCCATCATCGAACTCGCGGAACTCATCAAGAAACTGATGAAGAGCACTTCCACGATCACCGCCACCGCCTCCCGCACGGGAGAGGTGACACGCTACACGGCGGATATTTCAAAGGCACGGAAGGTGCTCGGCTTCGATCCCAAAGTCCCCTTCGCGGAGGGCGTGAAGAAGTCGGTGGAGTGGTACGCAGCGAAGACGTAAGACATACGTTGTAAGCTATAAGTAGTCTGCTTATGGCTTATGTCTTATAGCTTACGTCTGCTTCGTCTCGTGATACACCATTTCGAGATTCACTTCCCAAATATTGGATGAATCCGTGCGCCCCGCGACGATGTTGTCCACGGCCGTCATCGACGTGAGCATGCTGTGATCCTGGTTGTTGTACCGGTGCATGCCGTTGCGGCCGATCAGGTAGAGATTGGGGATGTTTTGGACGAATTCGCGAACGACATGGAGCTGATCGTAACTGCCGAAATACGCCGGATACGCCTTGGGAATCCGCAGAACACAGGCATCCATCACATCCTCACTCTTGAGGAAATGAATCTTCTCCATCTCCGCAATCCCGAATTGAATCAGCTCCTGATCCGGCTTGATCCACAGGTCTCCTCCCTCATTCACGAAGTATTCAAGTCCGATCCACACGGTATTCTTGCGGTCTTTCACCAGATAGGGACTCCAGTTGTTGAAGATCTGCACGCGCCCCACGCGCACACCGGCTTCTTGAATATAGATCCAGTTGTCCGGCACGGCAGAGAAGAGACGGCGCCCGTCCTGGACGTGAAGTTTCTTCAGCAGGAGACCAATGGTGATGAAATCCCGATACGGCAATCCCTCTGCCACTTCCACGACACGGGCAGGAGGATGCGGCGTCATCATGCCGATCAGGTGCTTCACCGGCATAGAGGAGAAGAAATAATCGCAGGGGAGGGTTTCTTCCGCGCCTGTCTCCGTGTCCTCGAGCGTGACGGAAGTGACGCGGCCCTCCGTCAGATGCACGCCCGAAACACGCGTGTGCATTTTCACTTCTCCCCCACACTGCTGCACCTGCGCAGCCACTGTTTCCCACATCTGGCCCGGACCCAATTTGGGATAGAAGAATCGCGTGATGAGCGATGTTTCGCGTTCCTCCTGCGCTTTCTTAAAATCGCTGCTCAGGAGGTCTTTCACCGCATGGACGATGGCCCGCCGCAACGACAGTCCTTTCACGCGCTGCGCCCCCCAATCCGCCCGGATCTGATGGCAGGGAATCCCCCAGACCTTCTCGGTGTAATCCCGGAAGAACGTCTCGTAGAGACGCCTGCCGAAGCGGTTGATGAAGAACGCATCGAGGTACGTTTCGTCCTCGCGTCGGAAGATCCGTGCCTTGAGGTAGCTCATTCCTATCAGGAACGTGTTGAACACACCCAGTCGCCATGCGACGCCCAGCGTGATGGCAATGGGATAGGGAAAGAAGTGCCGGCGATGGTAGATGCGGCTTAAGCGAGGACGCTGGAGCATGACCGAATCTTCCTTCTCGGGATCCGGAGCCGGACGTGTGA
>CAZVLZ010000013.1:22433-24581 GCA_964628345.1 uncultured Candidatus Peribacteria bacterium
CTCCGGACAGCGGACTCCGGCAATCCTTCTTTTTCGTTGTCCGAGGTCCGAGGTCCGAGGTCCGAACGACATTCAGAACATAAATACTCCACCACCGCTTCAACTGCATAATCAATCTCGTGCCCCTTCTCGGCCGTATCCGCCGAAGGCTTGCCCTGCAGCGGCAGGATATTGAACCACCATTGCATGATCCGCTTGCTCTTGGAAAAAAAGCGGTGCCCTCCGAGGTCGATGCGGTTGCCTTTGTAGTTGTACGTCTGGGCAATCCCTCCAATCACATCCGTCGCCTCGCACACGATGGGACGAATATCCGTGCGCTTGAGAAGCTCATAAGCCGCAGTCAGCCCTGCCGGTCCTCCCCCTGCAATAATTGCTACTTTTGACACGCCCGTACTCTACTCACATTACAGCGCAGAGCCTAGGCCTGAACCGGATTCCGGTAGACGATGAGTCGACGGGCTCCGAAATTCCAGAAAAGCACGATAATCGTCGCGCACACCTTGGCAGTCATTTCTGTCCAATGGAATCCGTCAATGAACAGGTAGAGCAGAAGCTCGGTCCACAGGAGCCCAAACATGGTGATGATGAAGACCACGGTGATCTCGCGTACAAGTTGATTGGTTTTCTGAAAGACCCAGAGAATGGAGAGCACATAATTCGTGACGAAGCCGGTGCAGTACGCGAAAAATTGCGCGACGAGGTAGTGGATGCCCAGAAAACGCACGCAGAACATGAACACGGCAAAATCCACCACCGTCGAAATGCCCCCCACCCAGAAATACCGGAAGAATTGCACCCTGGTGGAGCGTGCGGGGCCGAAAATCCAGTGACGAAACCGTCGCATCCCGCCTACGGTAGCATGGCCGCCTCTCCCAAACGAGGGTCAGAACGCAAGAAAACGCTGAAAACATCTGCAACTTATCAACCTTCCGCAGCACTCCGGTGCTAGAATCCCCCTGATGAAAAAACCCGTCCTGTGCATCGTGGGACTCGGCTACGTAGGCCTGCCACTCGCGTACATCTTCGCAAAAAAGGGCTATGACGTGCGTGGCTACGACCTGAATGCCGAGCGCATAGAGGAACTGAAGGCAGGACGTGACCGCACCCGGGAGCTCACGGAGAAACAGTTGAAGGAAGTGACTATCGGGTACAGCACTGATCCGGCGGTCATCCATGAAGCGGACATCGTCATCCTTGCGATCCCGACCCCCGTGGATGAACGTAACAATCCGGATCTCACACCCGTCGAGGGAGCCAGCCGCACGGTCGGCAAACACATGAAGAAAGGTGCCATCATCGTCTACGAATCCACGGTGTGGCCGGGCACGACGGAGGAGATCTGCGGTCCCATTTTGGAAAAAGAATCGGGAATGAAATGCGGCGTCGATTTCAAGCTGGGCTATTCGCCCGAGCGCGTGAACCCCGGCGACAAGGAGCACACGATCGAGAAGATCAAGAAGATCGTCTCGGGGCAGGATACGGAAACGCTCAATGCGCTGGCAGATCTGTATGGATCGGTGATCGAGGCCGGCATCCATCGCGCGGCAAATATCAAAGTGGCCGAGATGGCCAAGGCCATCGAGAACGCGCAGCGGGACCTGAACATCGCCTTCATTAACGAAATCGCGCTCCTCTGCCACAAAGTGGGCATCGAGACGAAGGATGTGATCGATGCGGCCGCCACCAAGTGGAATTTCCTCCGGTTTCTGCCGGGGCTCGTGGGCGGCCACTGCATCGGCGTGGACCCGTACTACCTGGTTGAGAAAGCGCGCCAGTTGGGGATGGAAACGCAGGTCATCACGGCAGGTCGCGCCCTCAACGACTCCATGAGTCGTCATGTGGCGGAACAGGTAGCAGCATCCCTTCGCGGATGCGGCGATCACCCGCGCGTGCTCGTGCTCGGACTGACCTTCAAAGAAAACATTCCCGATACCCGCAACAGCAAATCCGGCGACGTGGTGAAGCATCTGACCAAACTGGGCTGTGCGGTCGAAGTCCACGATCCGTACATGCCAGAGGAAACGATAATCAAGAAAGGCTGGAAATTAGGTTCCCTGCAATCAGGACCCTTCGACGCCATCGTGCTCCTGGTCCCACATCATGAGTACATGACGGATCCTTCAGCCCTTACCAAAGCCCTTAAGCCCA
>CAZVLZ010000014.1:0-24419 GCA_964628345.1 uncultured Candidatus Peribacteria bacterium
CGCGACGAACTGGCAGACGGCAACGCTGTCACTCGGATTCAAAGAAGGTGCACCTATTTTTGGCACGCCGGGAGTGATTTCTCCCCCACCCATGCCCTCCTCGGGCGGGGGAGGGTCTTCTTCTGAAGGATCTTCATCAAGCTCCCTTCCCCCGCCGGGGGAAGGGAGTACGTTTAGAGAATTCCCCTCACCCTCCGGGGGAGGGGCAAGGGGTGGGGGAGATCATACCCACGGCTTCGCGACAGTTGATGCTCGATTCCATCGATGATGAGGCAAAGGATGCTATGCTGCCTGCATGCCCGCGAAAGCGCACACGCAGGCGAAGACCGCCGCCACGGCAGACGCGTTTTTGAATCGGTATGCCGTTCTGAATGAGGGACAGCAGAAAACGGTGGATACCATTGAAGGGCCGGTGATGGTGGTGGCGGGTCCGGGAACCGGTAAGACCGAGGTGACGGGGATGCGCGTGGCGCACATTTTGAAGAAAACGCATGCGCGACCATCGAACATTCTGTGTCTCACGTTTTCGGTGAGTGCGGCGACGGAAATGCGCGAGAGGCTGCGCGGTCTCATCGGGGCGGATGCGTACGGCGTGACGGTGCGGAACTTTCACGGATTTTGCAGTGATCTCATCGCCGAGCATCCGCTCGTGTTCGATGCGTGGTCCGCCATGGAGCCCATCAGCGACGTGGAGCGGTACCGGCAAGTGAACAAAATAATTGATCAGCTTTTACCTGATCTGCAACTGGTGAATCGAAAGTCTCCCTATGGGCGCACACCCGAAATTATCGCACGGATGTCTGAACTGAAGCGCGAGGGGGTGACAGATCGCTCTCACCTGCTTGCCGTTGCGGATGCGTATGAAGCGGATCTGCTTGGGCGGAGCAAAGAGGGAACCAAAGTGCACGAGAAGAATGTGCGCACGGCGCGCAAGTTCAGGGATTTTCTCGAGGTGTTTTTCCGTTATCAGGAGATGCTCACGGCGACGCAACGCTATGACTACGACGATATGATCCTCTACTGCATCCGTGCGCTCGAAGAGGAGGATTGGCTGCTTGCGGGCCTGCAGGAGCGTTACCAATACGTGCTGGTGGATGAATTTCAGGATACGAATGGCGCGCAATACCGGCTTGTGGAATTGCTCACGACACCGCGCACGCCCGAAGACAAGCCCAATCTCTTTGTGGTCGGCGATGACGATCAGGCCATCTATCGCTTTCAAGGAGCGAACCTCACGAATATCCTCAAATTTCAGGCGCGGTTTCCTGCTGCACCCGTGATTCCACTCACGGTGAGTTACCGCTGCACGCAGCAGATTCTCGATAGTGCCGAGTCGCTCATCCGTCAGAATACCGAACGGCTCACCGAAAGGATCGAGGGACTCGATAAGCATCTCACGTCCGGAGCTTCCGATCCAAAAGGGCCTGCACCCACCCTCCTCTTCGCGGCCAGCGACACGGTGGAACCGTGGATGGTTGCGGATATCGTGGAAGAACGGCTCGCACACGGGATTCCGCCGGAAGAAATTGCTGTGCTCTGTCAGACGAATGCCGAGGTCCTGAAGCTGAATGATGTCTTTACCGCGCGCGAAATTCCCGTGGAGGTGACGGGCAAAGCCGATTTGCTCAAGCACCCGCTCGTCTGTCAGGCCATCGCGATCCTCCGGGCGATTGAGCGCCCCGGCACCGATGCGGCGCTTGCCGGAGCGCTCTCCTGCGCGTGCTTCGGTGTGCATCCGGCCGACGTGGGGCGCCTGAATGCCGCTCAGCGCGAACAGAAGACGAATCTGCTTTCGCTCCTCCTCTCGCTCGACGATTCCGCCGCAACCGTACCGCTGTTCGTGTTCAGAGATGCGCTGCTGCATGCGCGCGATGTCATTCTCGATTTGCACAACAAGCTTCCGAGCCGAACGGTTGTCGATACGCTGGAGCACCTGCTCAAGGAATCCGGATTGATGATTCCGCCCGAGAAAGAGGACTTTGATCCCGCGAACTTTGCGGCGCTGCAGGAATTTTTCGAGCGGCTCAAGACACGCGCCTACGAGCAGTCCTCTTTCTCATTCGAGCAGTTTCTCGATGATCTCTCCTTCTACGAGAATCCGGAGTACGGGGAACTTAAAATGGGCTATAGCCTTCCTCATCTGGCAGAAAAGGGGGTGCAGCTCATGACGGCGCACCAGAGCAAGGGACAGGAATTTACGACGGTCATCCTCTTCAATTTCCGCGAAGGCCACTGGGACAAGCGCCGCCATCCCTCTTCACTTTCGCTACCCGAAGACCTGCTCTTCGGTTGGGGGAAAGAGCAGAAGGCCTACGAGCGCGGTCAGGACGAACGGCGCGTCTGTTTCGTCGCCATGACGCGTGCCAGGCGCGAACTCCTCTTCACCTGCCCGAAAGAATTGACCACGGGTGATAAGTCTCGTTCCGTTTCGCCCTCCGGGTTCTTTGCGCAGGCCGGCACGCTCCCCGAGGAGGAACGGGCGCTCAGGGATCCTCTGCGCACTTCAACACTCCTCCTGACGCCTGTATTGGATCTGGACGAAGCCATGCGCTCTTTCCTCCTTTCGCGTCTGGAGGATTTTTCTCTGTCCGTCACCGCACTCAATCACTTTCTCGAAGATCCGAAGCTTTTTTTGGAACTCGATCTGCTCCAGATGCCGCAGGCCAAACAGGTGAGTCTGGTGTACGGCAATGCGGTGCACGATGCGCTCAAGAAGTGGGGTCTCTCTGCGCAGAAGGGCGAACCCATGTCGCAGGAAGAGTTTCTCTCGGCATTTCGCACGTACTTAAGTGAACGCGAGATTCTGACCGATGCCGAACGTGCACGACTGTTCAACGTTGGTGAAGAATCGCTGCCACGCTACTTCGCTGCACGTCTTGTCGGTTCGCCGCCCATCGTCCACAAGGTGGAATTTTCCATCACTGCGCATCTGGACGGCGCGAAAGACGTATCAGTTCCCATCAAAGGCAAGATCGACCGCATCGACCTTCTCGCGCCACAATCCGCAGATGCCGTGATCATCGATTACAAAACAGGCCGGCCGTTGACCGAGAAGCAGATTAAGGATGATGGCGACTACTTCCGCCAGCTCGTTTTCTACGCGCTTCTGCTGAAGCACGGTCATTCCCTCCTGACGCCGCGGGAGTTCGTGCTCGATTTCGTGGGGGAGGGGAGTGAGCATCCCATCACGCGCTCGTTCACTGTTTCCGACGCCGAGATCGCGGATCTGCAGAGGGTTGTGACGGCCGTATGGACGAAAATCACCGCGCTCGATTTCACGCCGCTGGAGCCTTTTGTGCGCTCTCCAACAGAGCACTGAGTTTGTGCCACCAGAGTTTGGGTGATTCTCCGTGTTTATCGTCGAGAATGAAAAGCATTCTCTGAAGCGTGTTGGTGACGTACTGTCGAAGCTCGGGAGATTGCCGTGCATCGTTGATGCTGGCCACGGCATCGCTGAGGTGCTCGGCGACGCAGTCGACGAATGCAGGCTCCTGCAGCCATGGAGGTCCCAGTTCGAATCGTATTGCACGTGAAAGTTGGCTGATTTCTTTGCCACGTTGCTCATCGGAACGCGGCTTTCCATCACCGGTTGTCATCGCATCCAGCTTGGTCAGAAGCGTCTGAACGGATGCAGAATATTCCACTTGCTGAAGAGCAGAGACGGGTCGGCCGGCAAGTTGTTCGCCATTGTCGGATGTTGGAGCTGCAGCAGGCGGCAGGGCAGACGGGGTTTCAGTGGTTCTTGCTTTGATAATATTTTTGGCTCTGAGTGCGTCAAAAATGTGAGCGATGGCCGTATCACCGATGCCGGGGACTTCACGGAGCGCCTCTTTGGGACAGTGGAGCAGCTCAAAAACGCGAATGACTTTGAGATGCGTGTCGAGCGCGCGAATCGTACGCGGCTCAACATCCAGATCGCCGATCGAGATATCGAAGTTGGGATGCTGCCGCAAGAACTGCTCGATAGACGCTTGATTTGTAAAACCGTTTCGGCGCATGTTCTCGGCGATCGTCGCTTTGATTTCATTCATCCGGCTTTCGGTTTTTTCCCGCTTCGACAATGGACGGTCGTCTGAGGATTCGGGGGAAGACATACGAGGTATATGGGGATGCATCGATTCAATGCCTCGTGTCCGTTGCGGTCAAGAATCTACGTTGTCTTTTGAGTCGCACTGAGGTGTTTTCTGAGGGCGTCCGCAGCTTTTCCTCTATGGCTCGTACTATTTTTTTGCTCAACAGAGAGGGCCGAGAAGACGCGGTCGAAACCCTCTGGTTTAAAACAGGCGGATATCGGCAGGCCCGGCAGGTAGTCCGCCTCCAGCGTGGGTGTGATGATCCCCTCGCAGCGCCCTACAAATGTATAGGTTGCGCCCAGCGGATCCACATAGGCGAGCACGCAGACGAAGGCGGCTCGCTTGTTCTCCTCGTCCTTCATGCGTTCCAGAAAGTGCCCGATCCATTCACTATCTGTTGCCTGCGGTCCCGCACCCCAGCGGCGTGTGTGCAGACCCAGTTCATCTTTGAGCGCTTCCACGATGATGCCCGAGTCATCGGCGACCGTGGGCAGCTGCGTGCGCTCGAAGTAGAAGCGGGCCTTTTCGAGAGCATTGGCTTCAAACGTCGTCCCGGTCTCGGGAGCCGTTTCAGCAATGTTCAGATGCTTTGGACTCAGGATGTGCAGCGGAAGTCCCTTCAGCACTTCTGAAATTTCGATGATCTTGCCCGCGTTGTTGGTGCCGATGAGGAGCTGCATCACGGCGTGGCCATTTTCTCGATGTAGACCTTGCGCGCCTTCGCGCCCTCCACCGGACCGATGAGGTTCTTCTGTTCCATGATGTCGAGAAGCTTGGCTGCGCGGGCGTAGCCCACAGAGAGCCGCCGTTGGAGCAAACTGGCCGAGGCCTTGCCTGTTTCCTGCACCACTTTCACTGCTTCGAAGAACAGGTCATCGCCGCCATTGTCATCGGCATCGAGGTCGATCTGTGCGTAGGGTTCAGCAAGGCTCTGCTCGCCCTGTTCGCCTTCATCATCCTCTTCCGCGAGGGCGATCTGCTCGGTGATGCGGCCACCGCCGGCGATCTTCACCGCGTTGATCACGCGCTCCACTTCTTTGGTCCCCACGAAGATTCCCTGAATACGGACGGGATCGGGCGTGGAGGCGGTCATGTACAACATGTCGCCCTTGCCCAGCAGATCCTCCGCGCCAACGCCGTCCAGGATCGTCCGGGAGTCCACGGCGCTCACCGTGCGGAAGGCGATGCGCGTGGGGATATTGGCTTTGATGAGGCCGGTGATCACGTCCACGCTGGGGCGCTGGGTGGCGATGATGAGGTGCATGCCTACGGCACGGGCCATCTGGGCGATGCGGGCGATCATCGTCTCGGTATCGCGCCGGTACTGGCGCATCATGAGGTCCGCCAGCTCGTCCACCACGATGATAATGCGGGGCAGCAGATTGGCCTCGTCCGTCTGCTTCTCGTTGAACTCATCCAGATTGCGCGCGCCGGCATCGGAGAAGCGGTGCAGGCGGCGCCCCATTTCAGCCACGGCCCAGCGCAGGGCCTGCAGCGCCTTTTCGGATTCCGAAATGACGGGCGTGAGCAAATGGGGGATGCCGTCGTACGGCGTCAGCTCCACGCGCTTGGGATCGATGAGGATGAACTTGAGTTCGTTCGGCGCGTTCTGGTAGAGGAGCGAGGTCAGGAACGTGTTCATGCACACGGATTTTCCCGATCCGGTGGCTCCGGCGATCAGGAGGTGCGGCATGTCGTTGAGTGCGGCTACCACCGCCAATCCCCCGACATCGCGGCCGAGCGGGAGCGAAAGCTGCGAGGTCGATTGGGTGAATTCCGGACTCTCGAGGATTTCTCTCAAATGCACGGTGGTACGTTTGCTGTTGGGCATTTCGAGCCCCACGAGCGATTTGCCCGGTATGGGTGCCTGAATGCGCAGGCTGGGCGCGGCGAGAGCGAGGGCCAGGTCGTCTTTGAGATTTTCGATCTTGCTCAACTTCACGCCCTCGGCGGGCAGCAGGGTGAATTGGGTTACGGTGGGACCGGGGTGCGCGTCGCGCATGGTCACGGAAATTTCAAATTCCTCCAGTTTCTCCTCGATTTTCTTCGCCTGCATCTTCAGCTCTTCGTCATCGATGGCGAGTTCGCTGTGCGTGTCCTCAAGCAGTTCCAGTCCCGGGAATGTCCACTCCTCGAAACGCGTGTCTTTCATCTGCAGGATGTCTTTTATCTTCGCCTTCACGTTCTTCTCGCTCTTCTCGGCGGCAATCTTCTTGGCCATTGCCTTCTTGCTCTCTTTCTGTGCGAAGGCCGGACGGACGATATTGAGCTCGGGGGCTGCACGGTCCTGCTCCACGAGGTCTTCTTTGGGTTCTTCTTCTTCGTCTTCCTCTTTTTCCGCCACTGCGGCGCGGGAGGGGCGGGGAGGGCGCGGCTTCACCTCTTCACGCTTGGCCGTGAGATCACGGATAAACTGCCACATCGACCCCACATTGGGCTCGAAGGAAATGACGATGCCGATGAAGAAGAATGCTCCAAGGACGGTGTAGCCAACGGGTCTCGAGAAGAAGAGTAAGAATGGGACGCTGGCGAGGAAACCAATGGCCCCGCCCAGTTCCTCCTTTTTGGTCGCGATCTCCTGGACAGGTGCGCCGATGTGCATGAGGCCGAGAAAGCTCACGAGGCACAGTACCAGTCCCACGGATCGCTTGGTTTTGAAGTGATCCTCGCTCGTGAAGAAGTGCAGAAGGGCAGACACGATGAGGACGACGGGGAAGATGATGCTCCACTTGCCAAAGAAGAACGTGAGCACGGTGCGTACCGCGCCGCCCGCCGAGCCGGCTTGTTCCCGCAGCGAGAGCGCAATGAGCATACCCACCATGAACTGGAAGACTCCGCGCACCTGCCGACGCGTGGCCGGGCTCATCTCGATCGCAGATGAATGTTTTCTGCTTCTGGGCCGCTTGAGTGTGCGACGATGTCGGGGCACGGTCTGGATTGTAGGCGTGTTGGAGGAGGTTTTGAAGTAGGGTTTTTGCGTAGGAATTCGGGATTCGGGAATTGGACGTTGTTTAAAGGCGTGGATGATTCCCCGGTCCGAATCCCTATTCCCCGCTCGAGAGATATTTCTTGTCAGTCCTTTCTCTATCGCTAGCATAGTGCCATGAAAGTCCTCCTCTTCGGCGGCCGCGGCTACATGGGCGAGCAATTCCTGAAGATCTATCCGGATGCGCTGACGCCGCACGTCGATATCGCTGACCCCGCTGCCGTAGCCGAGGTGCTCGACCGCGCAAAGCCGGATGTCGTGATCAACGCCGCCGGCAAGACAGGAGTGCCGAACGTGGACTGGTGCGAAGATCACAAAGCAGAGACGATGCATGCCAACGTGCTCGGACCCATCGTGCTCGCCGAGGAGTGTGGCAAGCGCGGCATCTACTGGGTGCACTTAAGCTCCGGCTGCATCTACGAGGGAGACAATGAGGGGAGGGGATTTGCGGAAACCGATGAGCCCAACTTCACCGGCAGCTTCTACTCGCGGACCAAGGCGCTGGCGGAACGCGCTCTGCGGGAATTTCCGGGCATTCTGATTCTGCGCCTGCGGATGCCCTTTGACGGTTCACCACATCCAAAAAATCTCATCACGAAGCTCGCCAAGTACGCGAAGGTGAACGACGAAGAAAATTCCATCACCTGCCTCGGGGATTTTCTCGAAGCGTCCAAAAAGCTGATCGAGCAGCGTGCCACTGGGATTCACAACATGGTGAATGAGGGAACGATCTCACCCTACCGCATCATGGAGCTCTACCGGGAGATCGTCGATCCCGGGCATCGCTTCGTGCGTTTGCCGCTTCCTGCGCAGGCTTCCGTCACGAAGGTGGGACGGAGCAATTGCATTCTGTCCACGGAGAAATTGAAAGGGGAGGGGATCACCATGCGGCCGATCGAAGATGCGGTCAAGGCATCACTTCTGGAATACAAGAAGAACGCTCTGCTCAGTCACAAAGCGTGATCATTGAATAAAAATTGTATTCAACTTGCCTGTCCCTGGTTCCCCGAGGCATTCGGCTTATACTGAGACCATGCGAGCCGCCACCCCCTCTGAGTCTCCCGATCGCCAAAATGCAGCCGCGGAATTTGCCCTCACGGATCGCGGCGCCATCTGCGTGTTGCATACGTCCTTCCCGTGGGTACCCATGGAACTGGAAGAACGATTGAAGGAGCGAGGGGTGCGCGCGCACGTTTCTCTGGACGGTCGGGTGCATGCCGCAATCCCTTTCGTGAGTGATGAACACGCCGACCGGATCCGCAAGGTGCTCGATTCATTGGAGAGCGAACGGACGAACTGAAGGAACTATTTGACAAAAATATTAAAAATGATGATATTGTGATCATCATTGAAGCCATGTAAAAGATGCTTTTCTCGCTTCTTAATGAGTTCTTAACCGCATGAATCTAGGCTGCATTTTTCTTCACTTCCATTCATCAAGAACGTCTCTCCGCCGGCGAAAAGAAGGATGATGCGATGATCGAGCGCGTTCTGCAGCAGCTGCACGACTTGGAGTTGCATGCCAGGGCCTCGACAGATGCGTCGTACCAAGAACGGATGATCGAAAGACTGCGATCACAATTGCCAGAACAAATCCGACGCCTGCTCGACAGGCACATGATCACGATGGACCGCCGTCTTCGTCGCCATTACGCAGAGGACACGGCCAAGGCACAAACGGTGTTCCGTGCGATGCGAGGCAAAACGATTCGCGATATTCATGCAGAGAATCTGTACGATTCCATTCTTTCCACCCCCGAATATCCCATCCATTCCAAGGCGTACGGGATTTCGCTGATGAATAGACATCTTGCGACTATTGCGATCGACCGTGCACGGCCAGAGATGCTCGAAACGTACGGATGGATGTCCGTCGACATGAATGGCGTCAAAGGCATGGTGGACTGTACGACCTACCAGAATGTCACACATTATCTGCAGGCGGTATCGCGGTTTTTCCTGAACAGAGAAGGCCAGACGCGTTGCTGGCTAGAGACGTTGAAGGTGAAAGTCATTCCCCTGGCTGCCGGGGGAGACGAATATGCGCTTCTTCTGGACGGCGAGAAGCCCATGTCCAAAGGATTCTTTGACGAGGTGGCCGGTCGGTATCAACAAGAAATGGCAAACAGCGCACATCTCGCGAGCTTCCTGAATTTCGACGCGCGTCCCATTCAACTGGAGTACAGCATGCCCACCGAGGCGGAACGCGTTGCTTTCTTCCGGATGAGTCCAGCAGAACAAGAAGCACGTCTCGGCGGTATCCGGGAGAGTCTTCCGGATCGATTTATCCCCACCTGCAGTATCGGGGGAGCAAATTTTCGTGAGGGGACCAAACGTGCGGTCGAACGGGGGGCTCTGTCTCTGCGCGACGGACGAGAGACATTCGACACGGCTCGATTGACGATGATGAAGCACACCATCGAACTTGCCGAAGCGCGTCAGGCGGAAAACAAGACGGAAACGAAAGACTGCTTGAAGTTGTCCGATCCGAAACTGCATCTCTTTCTCCGGCGCAATCAGGAAAACCGCCGCTTGGATGAGCGTTTGCATGAAGCGGAGCTCAGGCTCGCCCAGGAACGCGCGAGGGTCGCGGATCTCGAAAAAAACCTTGCGGCGCTGCAGGCCATCTGCAGCGAACAATCAGAACGTATCGAGCATCTGCTGAAACAGTGCGCATGATGGTGGGCCGGGAGGGACTCGAACCCCCGAAGGCATAAGCCACCTGATTTACAGTCAGGCCCGTTTGACCACTTCGGTACCGACCCACGTTGAGCGACAGAACAACCAAAGAGCAGTAATACAGCAGAGTGACTCGCCCGGCCGTTGCTCCGTGAGGAGCGAAGACGGGCCGACCCACGCAGTCCAGTGTAGCAAAGCTTTTCGTCTCTGCACGTCCATTCCGCGGGAATTCGTAGCACTGCCACTACGTTCTCTCTGTCAGAGTGTACCTGCCTCCAAGGACGCGTTTGTTCTGCAGCAACAACCGTAGCATTGCGGCATAGTCAAAGGTCAGGTGCCGGATCTTCACTTCGCCAAACAGGCATTGCAGGGAACAGCGATCCGTATCCACGATGGATGCGATTTCATCCTGAAGCCGCCCGTTTAGTTCGACATTGATCGGGTATTCGTTCGTGCGGAACGTGAGATCGGTTTCAGCATCGCCGGTTCGAAGATAGCGGAGTTTTGCCATAAGGGAGAGATGATACCGCAGGCCGCTCTCCACAACGCGAGGATTGCAGGATTTTTGATGTTCGTCTGCCTTCAATATTCCTCATCGGAATCACGAAATTTGCTTGTTCAGTGGGTTCATGAAGCGATGGAGCACGCGAGGCGTTGACTCCTCATTCCGAGTGTAAAGATGTCACCGGGCAGTGAGATACGTTCACGCCCGGAATTTCTTTCCCTCGTAGCGGACAAGTGTGAGCAGGTTCTGCTGGCCAAGGATTTCTTTACTCAGGGGATCGTCGTAATCGGAGTCATACACCACGGTTGTGATGCCGGCATTCAGGATCATCTTGGCGCAGATGACGCAGGGGAAGGTATTGCAGTAGAGCGTACTGCCCTCGATGGAAATGCCGAACTTTGCGGCCTGCGTGATGGCGTTCTGCTCGGCGTGCGTTCCGCGGCAGATCTCGGCGCGCTGACCCGAGGGGATGCCCAGCTTTGCCCGCAGGCAGCCGCCCATTTCCGCACAGTGGGGTACGCCGCGCGGCGCGCCGTTGTACCCCGCCGTCAGCTGCTGCTTGTCTTTGGCGATCACGGCACCGACCTTGCGGCGCAGACACGTGGCGCGCTTGGCCCACGTGTAGGCGATCTCCATGAAGACCTCGTGGAAGGTGGGGCGATCCTCACCACTCTCAAGTCGCTCGAAGTGCGTAAGTTTCGCGTCGAGATCCTCGAGCGTCCCTTCATTCACGATCAGGAAGTCGGCATGATCCAGACAGCGCTGTACCTGCTGACCTTCGGGCGGTTCGCCGATACCGCGTTCCCGATTGAGCTTCGTCAGCACCTCTTCGCGGGAGAGGGGAGTGCCTTCGCGATTGCGTTGCATGATCCGTTCTACGATCGTGTCGGGCGAAGCGGTGACTCCAATCATCTCAAAATTGGGAAGCTGCTTCAGCTCTTCCCACTCGCCGGGGTTTCGAATGCCATCAATCACCCAACGCCGCTCACGTTCCTGCTCAACCGTCTCGCGGATTTTTTTGCCCAGAATGCCTGGGCCCTGTTCTTCGCGGAGTTGATTGCCGACGAACTGCAGGTGTTCCCGTGTATGGTCAAGTCCGCGCTTCGTCGCCTCGGCGCGCACGGCATCCGAGAGAGAAGTATAGGTGTAGCCGCGCTGTTGCAGGAGCTTGACGAGTTCGCCCTTGCCGCTGCCCATGTAGCCGGTGAGACCGATGATCTGAGGCATGACGTCATCTAATGCCTGTTTGTTTGCGTTGGCAAGAGGAGTGTTTCAATGCTCCAGGATTTCGAAACGAACAGTCGCATGGATCGATGCGCCTTCTGCACGGAGCGTGTGCAACCCTGCCGTTGGCTGCCATTTGAATCGGAAATCCGGCGCATGTGCCAATCCAACTTTCTTGCCATCCAGAAACCAGTCCACGGTACGGATAGCAGATGAAGCATGTGCCTCGAAAATAATCAACTCCTGTGCATTGGGAATGAGCGGATCCAAGAGGTAGCTTTCATTTGGCTGCGGTCGTGTGATTTCGATCCAAGAAGTTGCTTCAGCTTTTGAAGTGTAGCCTCCACCCCTCACCCCTCCTCCCGTGGAGGAGGGGGATGTTTGTGTTTTGTAGTTGTTTTGTTGCCTATTACTTTCTCCCTCTTCCTCCTCGGGAGGAAGAGGGCTGGGGGGAATGGAGGTTTGCTGCTTACACAATGGTGAGATACGCGTTGGAGGAACAGGCCACCCCTGCTCACGCGCCCACTGTTCTACTTCCCTCGGAAACACTGCGAGCCCTTTCTGTTCTACAAAACTTTGATCACAAAATTTGTTCGCCAGCAGTCCGTTCCGCGTGTCGATGAGGAAGGATTTGTACAGGTCGTCCGGTTCTTTCGGTTCCGTTCCGGCAACGAACCACTCCTCAATGGTGTGCGGGCACAGCACTGTCGGACGTTTTCCCGACAGGCGGCAGATGGTGACCTTTTTCAGCTTCTGTGGCTGTGCGAAATCACCGTGTGGCAAGTTCTTCGTTGCTGCAAGCATCACATCATGGAAGATTGGGCCGGCCCCCGTCACACCCGAGGTCTCCTTCATGGGCGAGTTATCGGCGTTTCCCACCCACACGCCCACGATGCGATCCGGGGTGAATCCGATGGTCCAGTTGTCGCGGGAGTTGCGCGTCGTTCCCGTCTTGGCTGCGACGGGGAAGTCGAAGTTTAAGGGACCGCTCTCTCCGAATTCCGCCATCCGTGCCGAGGCATCGCTCAAGATATCGGTGATGAGCCAGGCAACGCGGGGATCGAGGACATTCCTCCCTTTCCGTTCGGGGTCGGAGAGCAGAGTTCGCACGGGAAGCGTTTCTCCACCACGAGCAAAGATACCGTATGCCTGAGTGAGTTCGAGGAGCTTCACTTCAGCATCTCCGAGGGTGAGAGCGAGTCCGTAATGCTCTGGTGTCTGCGTGAGCGTGGTGAGTCCCGCGGACTGCAGGAAGGAGAGCAGGGCGGGGATCCCCACGCGTTCGGCAACGCGCACCGCTGCGATGTTGTACGAGTTGGCCAGTGCCTCGCGGTACCGCACCAGTCCGTGTTCCAGGTAGTCGTAGTTGCGTGGCATGTAGGGTGTCCCCTCGCCGGTGAGGAACTGCACGGCGGTGTCCGCGACGGTCGTGGCGGCCGTATCCCCCTGGGTGAGCGCGAGCGCGTACGTGAAGGGCTTGAGCGCTGATCCTGGCTGTCGTGACGCGAGCGCGACGTTCACCTGCCCGTCATGCTCCTCATCAAAGTAATCCGCCGAGCCGACCATGGCGAGCACATCTCCCGTGTGCGCGTCCAGCACGACCACGGCGGCCGACGTGACGTTCTTGTCAACGAGGTCTTTGAGTTTTCGTTCCACGACACGCTCCACTTCTGACTGCAATGAAAGATCGAGAGTGGTGCGTACGGTCGGCGCGCTCACATTATCCGGACGCTCGGTCAAGAGCCACATCACAAAGTGCGGCGCGCGGATGGAAGTCCGGTCTTCTGTCAGCGCTATAGGCTCCGCAGATATTTGTTCCTTTTCGGCTTCGGTAAGGGCTCCCTGATCAATCATGGCGTCGAGAACACGCGACTGTCTTGCCTGCGCCGCCTCGCTGTTCACGAAAGGATCCAATGCAGAAGGGGACTGTGGCAATCCCGCGAGAAGCGCGCACTGTGCCGTGGAGAGCTCGCGTACGGAAACGCCGAAGTACGCCTTGGCCGCCGCGGCAATTCCGTATGACCGGTGCCCGAAATAGGCCGCGTTCAGGTAGCGTTCGAGGATTTCCTCTTTGCTCAGGGATTGTTCGAGTTTCAATGCGAGCAGTGCCTCGAGCACTTTGGACGTGAGTGTCCGTTTTTGTGTATCCAGTGTCATGCGCGCAAGTTGCTGGGTGATGGTGGAGCCGCCCGATACGACGTGGCCGCTGGACATGTTCTGCCAGAGCGCACGGAGCGTCCCTTTCAGGCTCACTCCCGGATGCATGGAGAAACCACGGTCCTCAATCGCGAGAATCGAGTCGATGCAGGATTGCGGGATGGACGAGAGTGCAACCCACTGCTGCGACCCCTGCACCGCCTTCGTGACTTCGTACAGTTCTGTTCCATTCCGGTCCTCGATCCGGATGGAGGACTGTAGCGGGAGCAGGAATCTCTGCGGCAACGGAAGGATGATTCCCAGAACGAGGAGGGAGAGGGGGACCAGCCAGAAGAGGGAACGCTTCTGTAAGCGCATGGGTTCCTATAGTAGCAGTACGTAGTATGCAGTAAGCAGTTAGCATCTGTTTCAGAGCTTACTGCTTACTGCTGTTGCTTGCTGCTTATTCCCCGACCGTCACGATCTTCCCCGCCGTCTGGCCGAACACCTCGGGGAAGTACATTGCGAACACGCGGGCGGGCCGTTCGTGGAAGGTGCCCGGCGTCGTAGCGCGCATCAGGTACGTGAGCTGGTACACCCCGGCGGGCAGCTCGTCGGCGAAGGCGAAGAACATGTCATCACGGAGTTCGCGGTGATTGAAACGCCAGAGGCCGCTCTGCCAGTAGTTCTCGTCCCACATGCGCGTCGTGTCATCCTGCAGGAGCGTTTTCTGCGCCGTTGCCAGGTTCACATCCACGGGTTCGAATCCCGCTGGGAAGGGACTCTCGACGGCGACGAAGTGCCGGTCTTCGGGCACGGTGATCGTGAGGGTCACGCGATACGTGTTGCCCACGGTGAGTGATTGTTTTTCACCGGCTAGTGGCGCGATGGACCGGAGCACGCTGATGCCTTCCTCGGCGGGCGGAAGAGTATCGGCGGTGTAAAAATACGAGAGCACGGCGTCGTAGTACAGGCGTCCCTTGCCTTCCTTGCCGATCGTGAGCGTCGATTCCTCGCCCCGGAGCAACTCATCCAGCGCCAGTTTCACTTCCTTGCGCGAGAGCACATTTTGCTTCGTCACCTTCCAGTCGAGCACCTGCGTCCCGTCGATTTCCACCCCCGCCGTGTAAGACCCATCGAGCTCCTTCGTCTGATCAAGATAGTCGATGAACGCGAGGAGGACCGAGACAGTGGACTGCGTCGTATCCCAGTGGCCGTCTTTGCGGACGGCGAGCAGGTAGCGCACGGCATTGGGGATCAGGGCGTTCTTCGGATCGATGCGCAGCATCGCCTGCAGCACGAGTGCGGTTGTGCGGTCGTTCGTATGCATGAGGGACGCGTAGCGAGACACATTCTCTTCCTCAAAGTGCGTGCCGCGTCCGTCCACCTTTGCCGATTGGAGAATTTCCATCAGGATCTCGCGTGCTTTCGCTTTGGATTTCGATCGGTGGAATGCCATGGCCAGCTGTGCCTTGGCGAAGAGAGGGAGGGTCGCACGTTGCTCGTCGAGATTCGCGAGAAGGTTTCCGTCCACGCCTCCCGTTTCCGCCAGGACGAAGAGGATCTGTGCCCGCAGTGCGGCGTCGAGTTCTTCCTTCGGATGGGATGTTCGTAGAACGGAGTCGAGGTACTGTCGTGCGCGGGCGATGACACCGTCATCTACGGCGTATCCGTTGTCGCGGATGAGCGAGAGTGCATGGAGCGCATACGCACTCAGAGCCGGGAAACTGCGGGTGCTCTCCTGCCAGTAGCCAAAACCGCCGTCGCCGCGCTGGAAGGTAGAGAGACGCGTGAGTCCGGATATCACCATATCATCGAGTTGCTTCTTCTCCACAATGCGGAACGCATCGAACCCCTGTAATTTCTGGAGCACGACGTTGGGGAGCACGCTCGAAAGCGTCTGTTCCGCGCAGCCGTACGGGTAGTGCGAAAGGTATGCGAGGCCGCCCGGCAAGTACGTGGCGAGCGAGGGAGAAACGGTGATCGAGAGGGAACCGTCACGCGCGTCTTTCGCGGAGGGGACGAGCACCTTCTCTGTGGCAACGGTTTCCGTGATGCCGGTGGTCGCGACACTCTGCGGCGTTCCGTAGACGAGGATCGGGATGGATTCCTCCACTTCGTCACGGGCGGCCTCGTTCTCCGCGAGGAAAATGAAACGGGCCTTGCTCGTGCGGGCGATCGTCACGGGGAACTCCACTTTGGCCTGCTTGCCTGCGGCGATGGTGACCTTCTGCGTTCCGTTGCCGTTCAGCGTGAAGCCGCTGCCGCTCAGGGATACCGTGAACTGTGCGGTCGTATCGAGGAAGTTGTGGACGATGGCACCCACGTTCACCCGGTCGCCGACCACCGAGAAGCGCGGACGCACCGGTCGCACGATCACGCGTTTGGTTTCCAGAACCGTGTCTTCCGCGGCACCGAAGAGCGAGGACTGCGTCTGCCCGATGGCGAGCAGGTGCCAGGTCGTAAGGTTATCCGGCAGCGTGAACGACACATCCGCTTCGCCCTGATCGTTCGTGAGGATCGTCGGGTTCCAGTACGCCGTGTCTTTGAAGTTGCCGCGTTTCCGCTCCTCAAAGTCTCCGCCGCCACCACCCTTGGATCCGGGCTTGTAGCGGTCGATGAGGAACGTGAGCATTTCGGCGGTGAGCACGCCGATGTTTCGTTCGCCGTAGAAGGTCTGTACGAGGTCGGGGAGCTCGAAGCCCGTGAGCGCCAGTACGCTCATGTCGACGACGCCGAGCGAGAGCTCCGCGCGTGCCGGTTTGCCCTGCCAGTCGACGGCCGAGAGCTTCACGGTCACCTTCTCGCCGGGGAGGTACTGCTCCTTGTCCGGCTTGAGGTTCACGGTCAGACGCTTGCGGCTCGTCTCAACGGGGAGCTTGGCGTAGCCGATGCGGAACGCGGGCACGCCCGTATCGAGACCGTTCTCATCAAAGGTCTCGCCGATGCGAGGTTTGAGCACGATCACGGAAACGTAGGCGGTGGGCAGCAGGTCCTCGGTGATGGGCACCGTGATCTTCTGCGCCGAACTTTCGATTTCGATGACCTCGCGTTGGATCACCTGTTCGCGTTCCACGGTCACGAGTGCTTTTACATTCTTCCCCTGGAAAGGGGACTTGATGAGCAGCGTCGCCGTATCACCGATGCGGTACTCGGCCTTGTCCGGCACGACGTCCATGCGGTTATTGTTCTCGTGCGGCCAGTTTACGTACGTCGAGGACCACGCGTAGAGACTGGTGCCGGCTTTCGCCTCCCGTCCCTGCTGATCCTGCACGACGGCCACCGCACGGAATTCTCCGCCCAGGTCAGGTCGGACCGTGGCAGTCGCTTTCCCGTTCTCGTCGGTGGTGACCTTCGTCGCGCGCACGAACGTATCTTCCGGCGTGTTGTCGTAGTAGTACTGGCCGTCGACACCCTTCTTCTTGATCGTGTTCCACTTGCGACTGTAGAGGTTCACCGTCACCGCTGTATTGGGGAGCACGGTGCCGTCCGGCCGGACCGTGATGACGGCGATCTTGGCGTCCGTATTCGGCGTCACGACATAGTCCTGTGTTTTGATGCCCACGTAGGCATCGGCCTTGTGCACGGGGACCGAGACGCGATTGGAGACCACCTGGTTATTCGGGTCCGTGATGTCCGCTTCAATGGTGAGAATCTGACTCACCGGTTGATCGGCGATGGTGGCGGGAACGGAGACGATCAGCCTGCCGACGGCATCCAGGCGCCCCTCTCCCTCCGCGAGCTGCCGCGTTTCGCGTTCGCAGTTTTGCCAGCACCAGGCTTCTTCCAGGGCGAAGGAGTACCAGTCTCCCTGAAATTTGTTGAAGAAGTAATCCGTGGTCTGCGCTCTCCATGTGACGTGAGCACCGCCCATAGGGGCGCCGAAGTAGTAGGACCCCTCGACCGTCGCCCGGACCGTGTCGCCCTCAAAGTAGTCCTCCTGCGCAGTCGAAAGCTCCACGCGGTACTCCGGCTTGCGGTAGGCGAGCACCTCGAAGGAGCCGAAAGCGTCGCCGTAGGGACTCTCCTGAAAACCTGCGGTGATCTGGTACGTTCCGAGCGGCGCCGCGGCGTCGAGGGGGAAATCCCCCGCGAAGCTGCCGTACGAAGAGAGCGTCAGGGTTTTGCTGAAGATCTGGTTGCCGTTGCTGTCATTGACCTGCACGGTTACGGCACGGTTCTTCGCAGGGATCGTGAGTGTGCCGTCGCGGTTGCGTGAGCGCAGGATGCCCTTGAAGTGAACGGTGTCTCCCGTGCGGTAGAGGGGGCGATCCGTATAGAGAGTCGCGTGGGTCCGCTCCGGGCGATCGGAGGGATTCCAGAAATCGGTGGAGAAGCCGAACATGTCCGGCCGGATGCCGTCGCTCCAGCGGCTCGACACGAAGGCGAAGTCGCCGTCCTTCTGCGCGGTCACCCAGAACTCCGGTTCCCATTCGTTCATGTCCGTGACGAATCGTTTCATGTCGACCGCGGATTCAAAGAAACCCTCCGCATCCGTGCTGCCCGTGACGATCTGTTCTCCGGCGAGGGAGTGGAAGGCGATCTGGGCCTTCGTGATCGGTTCGCCGGTCCGGAGATCCGTGGCCCAGACCAGGGCGCGGTTTCCGGTGTACTTGAGTGTAAGAGTCGTGTTGGTGAGGGCGAATATCTGCGTGAACTGGAGCTCTTGGCCGTCGTAGCCTTTCTCATTCGGCGCCCGCACGCGCAAGGCGTAGATGCCGGAGGGCAGCGACTGTTTCGCCTCCTCGTTCATGTCGAACGGATGGATGTCCCACGTATCTTTTTTGGCGGGAGGCGTGTAACTCCACGTCCGGATGGGGGTGCGGTTTGTCGGCAGTGCCGCCCAGGTCTGATGCGTGTTCCTGAATGCGAGAAAATCCGCGAGGTTCACGGAGGAGAGTTCGGCCTCCACCTGCGTGATGTTCACGGTCTTCATGCGGTACACGGGCGGTTTCTCGCGCTCAAAGACGCCGAATTCCCCCTTGGATTCGAGCAGGAGCTGGGGATCGAGCGGCGGCGTCTTGAACGAGAACGTGACAGGGTCCTTCAGGGATTGCCCGAAGGTATCCTTCACACCTGTTCCCACGGTGATCGTGTACTGCGTGGAGGGGAGGAGTTGCGGATAGGCAGCGAGTTCACGATCATCCGCCCACGAGGATACCTGCCACTCCGTCTCTTCCCATTTCTCGACTGCCGGCGTGATCGAGAGTTGGTTTTGCACGGAATCTTCCGAGAGGGGATTACTAAACCTGAAGAAGATCCGGCTGTACTCGAACCGGGACTCTGCGACGGTGAGCGGTCCCACCGTTGAGAAGTGCAGGGTGGATCCCGTTCCGTTGCCGAGAGTTCCTTTCGCCCCCGTGAGTCCCGGTGCAACGGTGAGTGTGTACTGCGACGAGAATGCGAGTGGACGCTCGGGGGTGATCACGAGCGTTTTACGGTCCGTGGTGGTCTTTTCGCCCACTGCAATCGTTCCGTAGCCAATGTTCCGGATGGGGACGGCCTCCGTCGCCGTTCCTTCGCCCGTGCGCATGAGGGTCAGGAATTTTCTGGCGCTCCCCGTATCCATTTCCTGATTGAAGGTGAGGGAAGGTTGCGTCGTCGGACCGGAGAGCGACGAGCGTTCCTGGGGATCAGTGGATACAACCTGCGGACGGAGCGTTTCGAACGTCCAGGAGAAGTCCTCCTCCGTCTTGTCGCCGGAGACGGTCTCTATGCCCTTGGGAATGCTGACCGTGTACCGGGTGGCTGGCAGCAGACCTTTCTCGGGAATGAACTCCACGGCGACGGTCGAGAGCCACCGCCAGCGTCCGCTCAAGTCGGGCGAGATTGTGACAGGCCAGTTGGCGTTCCGCGCCTGTGCCGCATCGCCCTGCACTTGGGTGAGCGGGATCATGGGCCGGTCGAAGATGATGGTGATCTTGGACGTTTCTGCGACGCTCTGCGCGCCCACATCGGGAATGCGGCCCGCGATCGCGGGCGGACCGGCGACCATGAACGTGAAATCGAGATCCTGATTCAGACGCATGCCGTCGGATTTTTTGGCTTCACGGCTCAAGTGGAACACAACGGTCTTCCCTGCCGGCAGGGGAGCGGCGGGGCGGAATGTGAGCGTTTCATCCTCCCACGTCCAGGTTCCGGTCATGCCCTCGGGTGTCGCCATATGCTCTTCGACGCTTCGGTGATCCATGAGCGCGGGGAAGCTGAACTGCAGCGTGGATGTCGCCGAGACCCTCTGACGCAGCGCAAAATCCATCGTCGTCTGCGTGCTTGGGAATCGCACGGTGCCCGTGGCGAAGAGCGCGATGAGCGTGATCATCACGACCAAGACTGTCGCGAATGCGAGTGGCCGTCTGCTGATTGTTTGGGTCACGGCTGAGAAACGGTTGGAGTGGGACATGAAAGAGGTGAGGAAATCGTGGAGTTCATGCTAGCGGGGTGTGTGCCTCGTCCTCAATTTCCGATGGAAGTCTGGCGTTGACTATTTGACTATTTGACTGTTTTTGATAGAATCTACAGGCTCTGAGGACTGTGTCTTCTCAGCACTGATCATTCGCAGAGTTGGCAAGTTTTCCTCGTGATGCGATCATTCCGACCATGTTCTGTGCGGTTGGCGTGAAAGCAGCTTCGAGTCTCTTTTGCGGGGACTGGAGGCTGTTTTCATGCCTCTGCGAAAGATATTCGGAAACCTTCCGAGCGCAGCGGCACATTGTTTCGATGGAGCAAGGACGAAATGGAGAGTAGTTCGATGGAAGTGCAAACCAAGATTGTTCTGCCCTACGCGATGCCCGGCTGCATGCGCCGGGTGGTCGGTCACTTCAGGCGGCACCGCCTGGGATCCGACCTCGTTCCGGGAGAGGGCAACGTAAGCCGTGAGCATGACCTCTTTAACCGAGTTGAATGGATGGAGGTCGGCTCACATGCCTTAGAGATTCCGCAGCTTCTCTGCCTCGGCATGCGCAGGGCCGATATCCTCAGTGAGAAACTTCTCGCCCACTATGGGATCGTGCGCGAGATCCAGGTCACGGAGAAGCAATTTTGTGCAGTCGGGATCGGGCGCTTTCGACTGGCGGCGGGCCAGTCCATTATCGGCCGGCAGTCCCTGCTGATCGCGGATGATGATTCCGTGGTCTTTCAGTCGTCGCATGTGCCGAGCCCGGTGATCTGTGCAAAGAACGGTCGCAACACACTGTGCGTCACGCAGCTCCCGCCCGAGATCAATCTTCCGCTCGCGGATCTTGCGATGCGCATCGAGGGCGATCTGCGGCCGACGCACAGGAAGACGGCTCTGATCCCGCGGATTCATGTCACCCGATGGGATGCCTATCCCAAGTACCTGGGTCTTGCGATCAGGGGAACCGCTGACACGTGGACCCTCGGTCATGCCGAGGCTCACACGATACTTGCGGTCGAGCCTGCATTGCCCGATAGCGTGCAGGCACCTGTTCACGCCACGGAGGTCCGCCCGCCGCTTCTGGTTTGGGTGCGCCGCGAAGGAGGCCACTTCGAATTTCCCACGCTCGTGGGGGTCTTGGCCGCCGAGGACTTCGTGTAGGAAAACGAAAGACCAACTCTGCTTCGTCCCGAGTCGCTCAGCGCGACTCGGGACACTTTCTACTGTCCGCGCATTTGCTGCAGGGCTGCTCTTGCCTGCGCGTTTGTCGGATCGTACTGGAGAATCGCTTCGAACTGTTCCCGTGCGCCGTTTCGATCCTGTGCGGCGTTGAAGAGGAGGATGCCGAGGTTGATGCGCGCTGCGGTGTAGTGCGGCTGCAGACGTACGGCTTCGCGATAGGCATCCATCGCTTCCTCATTGCGGCGCAGCTGCGTGAGCGCGATGCCGAGGTTGTAGTGTGTCTGCGGAAAGAAGGGATTGATGTCGAGTGCTGCGCGATAGGCGGTCACTCCTTCTTCCAACCGGCCGAGACCCACCAGCAGTGCTCCCAGATTGAGCTGGGCCGGTGCGAAATCCGGTGCCGACAGGATCGCCTGCCGGTAGAGTTCTTCCGCTGTCGCGTACTCTTTCTGCTGTCCCGCGATCACGCCGAGTCCCAGCATCGCGTACACGTTCTTCGGATTTTTACCCAGTGCTTCTTCATAGGAGGCCTTGGCTCCCGCCAGATCACCCTGCTCGCGTTTGGCCGATGCGAGGTTGCTGAGGATTCTGGATTCTGATCGTTTGAGCCCCGGTCCGTCACGCCCGTATCTTCTCAGGAGGTCGAGGGCGATCCGGTAGGATGTCATGGCCTCTCCTGCCTGACTGCGGTTGCGCTGCACGTTTCCCAGATTCACGTGCGCCACGAAGGCATGGGGTGAGATCGCGAGCGCCCGCGTGAACAGTGCCTCGCTGTCCTTCCATGTCTGGGACTGGAGTGCGGAGAGGATGCCGAGTGTCACGAGGATGACGCTGAGGGCCGCAGTGCAGAGTGCGTGCCCCGTGCGGCAGAGACGACCGATCGCGAGGACGATGAGGACAATGATCCCGATGCTCGGCACGTACGCGTAGCGATCGGACGCGAAGTAGAAATAGTCGCCCTTGGCGAAGTTTGGCAGAGTGGGGGAGATCGTGATCAAAAAGAATGCGATTCCGAAGAAAACATTTCGTGTCCACCGGAGCGAGAGGAGAGTGATCAGGAGGAGCGTGCAGAAGAGCAGGAGCGGAACGAGGATGTCGGCGCGGGCGAGCGACACGTCGCCGACGAATGGATAGAGCACTGTCAGCCCGACGGGCGCGAAGATTTTTTCGAGGGAGAAGATGAGACCCTTGGGGGCCATCAGGATTTTTTCGCTCACGCTCGAAGAGCCGAGTACTCCGGTTTTTCCGGCGATGGCAATGATGCCGAAGAGGAGAGAGAGTGCGCAGTAGGGGAGCTTGTCGGTGAGCATGCGGCGATTCCACGGCCGCCGTTCCAGAACATCGAAGAGGAGCAGGATGACAGGCAGGGTGATCACGGTGACTTTGGATAGGAGTCCGAGCGTGAAACTCAACAGACTCCAGACATACGTTGACCGTTTGTGTCCCTCGCGGTAGGAGAGGTACGTGATGAGACTTGCGAGGAAGAAGAATGTTGAGAGGACGTCTTTGCGCGCACTCGCCCACGCCACCGCTTCGGTGTGCAGCGGATGCACGGCAAAGAGGAGTCCGCCGAAGAGGGCGAGCCATCCCCGGCGCGTCAGCTTGAGCAGCAGCCACGCGACGAGCAACCCATTCAACGTATGTCAGAACAGGTTCTGCACGTGGTAGATGACGGGGGAGGTTCCGCCGATCAGGTAATCGATCTGGTAGCTCATGAACGTCAGCGGGATGTAGAGCTCGGGATCGTACGTCGTGAAGATCGTTTTCAGTGTTGCGGGCGTGATCGATCGGATGGCGGGATTCTCGTAGATGAGGAGTCCGTCATCCCACCGTACAAACGCGTTGGTGAGCGAGCTTCCGTAGACGATGAACAGGATCAGGAAAAAAGAGCCGAAGATCCACCCAAGGAGTGGGCGTGAGGGAAGGGGAGGAGGCGGTAAAGGCGCGTCTGTCACACGCTCACTCTAAATCCCCAGCGCACTGAGGGGTAGACATTGTCTGCAATGAACAAATTATTTATTCAATATATGCTCTCTTCATCAGGTGACGTGTCGCAATGAAGAGCAGGCCGAATGTCCCGGAGAGCGTGATCCAGAGTGCCGGTCCTGTTGAAGGCTGCGAGAGGGGGCGCGGGGCCGATCCATGCAGCACGCTCTTCGCGGACGAGTTGGCTCCCGCCGTGATGGGTTTGCCCTCGGCATCGAAAGGATGCGTGCGCGTACCGGTGACCGTGTAAGGATTCACCGGAAGCTGCGTCACGCGGTCTGCGGCGCGACTGGCCGAAGAGGAGTCGCCGGAAGGGAAGGAATCACGGTTGTCGGCAGCCGCATAGAGGGGAGGCTGCGACGAACCCGCGCCCTCCGTGAGAACGGATGCGATATTCACGAATGCATCATCACCCGCATCATCGTCGGGAAAAGCGAATGCCATGGGGTTGGCCTGGGAGAAGGCGGCCGCGAAGGACCCGGTGCCGGCGGGGCCAGACGAACGCTGTGACGAGGCGCCGAAGGGAACGGCCTGCGCGAGATTCTGCCGTGTCCTCGTTCCGGCGGCGGTGGGTGTCGTAGCGGTCCCGCGAGCGCGCACCGTAATGCTGGCTTCCATTCCTTGTGTGTTGATACTGTAGTACGCATACGTTCCCGCGGAGAAATCGGGAGTGATGGTGAGCGTCGCACTTTCATCTGGTCCTATGGAACGCGTCGCGAAGCATTCCTGATTGCGCGTGCAGAGTCCATCCGATTGCAGCACGTGCGGTCTGCCGGTCTGATTGACCCAGCGGACGGTGTTTCCGGCTGCAACGGTGATGGCTTGCGGGGAGAATCCCTGTTCCGTGATGCGGACCATGATCTCCGGCTCGCCGTCGAAGGAGAAGAAGAGGGAGAGCCCGATTGAGAGGGCGAGCAGCATGCCCGCAATGGCAGCCGGCTGCCGGGACAGGCGGCTCATGCGTGGCGCATGGGGGCGATCCTCGTGCGCAGGTTCCGGATGCTGTTTCGGCTTCTCTGTGATGCGCACGGGGAGTGGCTGCTCTTCCGGCCCGTCCGTCGTCCAATTGGGATGAAGATCGCTCATCGACTGCGGGGAGAAGCGGTCAGCGCCACCATTTGTCTGCGGGACGCGAGTGCGGTGCCCGTGATGGCGGAGAGCATGAGGACGAGCGTGATCACCGATGACATGCCGGTCTCACCCGGCACGGTCACTGGCGTGCGGGTCGCCAACAGGTCTCCCGTGAGGGGAGCG
>CAZVLZ010000015.1:0-19895 GCA_964628345.1 uncultured Candidatus Peribacteria bacterium
TGGGTGGCGACCATCGTCACAGGTTTCCTCATCCTCATCTTCATCGAATGGATCTTCCCGCACTTCGCCAAAGGCGCGATCATCGGACTTGCAGCCAAATCCTACAAAAAGGAGGAGGTGAAGGGCGGTCTGGTGCTGGCCGTGTACAACTTCTTCCCGCTCTTCGCGATCCATGAGATGTTCTTCATCGGCAGCATCTCGATGGTCATTACGTTAAGCTCACTCTTGCTTCGCTACAGTCCGGAGATCGCTCCTTTCGGTATTTTCCTGCTGGTTCTTTTCTTCCTCGGTTCCAACATTCTGCGCTTCTTCTTCATCATGTCGGAAGAAGGCGTGGTCATGCGCAAATTGAGCATCGGCAAGGCGATGGGAGCGAGCTTCAAACTCGTCATCAGCTACCTGGGACATGTGGTCTTCCTGCTCATTTTGGGCTTCCTCATCAGTCTTCGGATCCTCCTCAACGCCGTGATGATCTTCCTCGTGCCGGGCCTCGTGATCGGCATCGCCTTCCTCTTTAAGAGCTTCCTCCCCATCGAAGTCGCCGTTGTGATCGGCGCCATCCTCGGACTCATCATCATCGGACTCATGAGCTACCTCTTCGCCTATCTGGAGGTTTTCCGCCAGAACGTGTGGACGATCACGTATCTGGAGTTGAGCAAGCTCAAAGAACTCGATGTCATCGAGAGTTGAGATCTGCGCAACTCATGCGTATTCCGCCAGGAGGAAATCTCCGACGTTTCTAAAACCCAACTTAGAATAGAGCGCCTGTGCTGCCGTATTCTTCGCATCCGTAAAAAGGGCGACGGCCTCTTTCCCTTCTCCAAACCGCTCTGTACAGAGCGCACTCAGACACCCAGCAGCAAAGCCGCGCCGACGATAGTGAGCAAGCGTGATCACACCGACTATTTGTGCATAGTGACGTGAACGAACCCCAGCAGTGGCCGTTGCGACGATCGTTCCATCCTCCTCAGCCACAAACGTCGCCTCAATCATGATTCTATCGCGCTCTTGATCCGTGATAGGAATATCTGATGGCCTTTCATGAAGACTGCGCTGCAAAAGAACCAGCGCATCGCGATCTTCCTCGCGCGCAGGCCGTGCGGCAGACCCCTGCGGACGAAATGCCTGCCGCTTGAGCTCCAGCAAGAACGACGGATGTTCTAGACGCGGGACCATGCCGCACCGACGAAGCTGCTGCACAATGATCGAGGCATGGGGCTGGACCACAGGTACGGACTCGATTGTCACATTCTCCTCTATCGCCGCATCAACGATGGATGGCACATCGGCGATATCACCTGTGACCACGAATGAACCATAGCGTCCGAACCACGCAGCGACTGTACGCAATTCGTTTTTGCGAAATGTGCCGAAGAACCGATTTTTCGAGTATGCCACAGCGGACTCCGCGTTCCCGATTAGAAACAGATTCTCTCGTTCCCGCCGGTACGCGAGATCGAGAATCGCCTGCCGGTCAGCCTCGTGAAGCTCACGGATCATAGGATCATGGTACCAACAAAAACACGTACAGAAACAAAACAAAAAACACATACGTCCGCTGAGCACGAGAAAGCCGCTAACAAGAAATACCTGTTGTAGTGATGCGGTTTACTGTTAGGAGGGTAAGGGAGGTGTGGAGGGGGTAGGGAACCGGACTCTTTTCCCTCCTCCTCCGCGAAAAAACACATGCTCTTGACCGAAGACGATCGTACACCTATCATGGTGGACGTTCGTTCCCCACCGGACCATGACGCTCACTCCCCACCAGCGCACCGTGCTCAACTACATCCGCGAATTCCAGACGAAGCGCGGCTACTCCCCCTCTCTCGCCGATCTCGCGCTCGCGTTCGGCGTGCGGAGCAAGAACGCCATCGCCAAAGTGGTGAATGCCCTCCTGCGCGAGAAACAGTTGGAGAAAGATCCCAAGGGCCGCATCAAGATTCTTGAAATGCCGACAGAAGACTCCGAACGTCCGCAGCCCATGGTGCTGCCGCTCTTCGGGCCCATCGCCGCAGGATTCGCCACCGCGGCGGAGGAACAGGCGGAGGAACAGATCACCGTGGAGGACTTTCTCGTGCGAGACCGCGCCAGGACGTTCCTGCTGCGCGTCAAAGGCGACAGCATGATCAACGCCGGTATCCAGGAAGGCGATATCGTCATCGTGGAGCGCGGCAAGGAGCCGAAGGTGAATGACATTGTCGTCGGAATCCTGGACGGGGAATTCACTTTAAAGCGCCTCAAGAGGAACAAAGGGAAGTTCTACCTGCAGGCCGAGAACCCCGCGTACCCCGACCTGTACGCCGTGGAGGATCTGCAGGTGGCGGGGGTAGTACGCGGCGTGATGCGGAAATACTGAATGTCATGCTGAGCGTAGTCGAAGCATAGCGTGAGCCGAAATGTTCACACTGAACATCCCTCGACTACGCTCGGGATGACAAATTTGTGCTGTGTCTGCTATGTACTGTCATGTTGATGCTGACGCTTTCTTCGCTTCCGTGCTGGAGCGCAAAGATCCGCGTCTCAGAGGCAAGCCGCTGTTCGCTCTCGGAGCCGGAGGCGGGATCGTGATCGCGGCCAGCTACCCGGCCAAAGCGAAGGGCGTGAAAACCGGCATGCGCCTGAAGGACGCCAAGCGGCTCTGTCCCGACGCCATCGCGCTCCTCTCGGATTTCACCGAAGCCTGCACTGCCTCGCAGCAGATCGAGACAATCCTCCGCACGTTGACCCCCGCCGTGGAACAGATGTCCGTGGACGAATGGTTCCTTGATCTCACGCGACTCGTGGGCGGAATTCCGCATGATCCCGGAACATGGGCACGAAACCTGCAGAAAATCATTTCGGAATCTGTCGGCATCGGGATGTCCATCGGTATCGCCCCGACGAAACTTCTTGCCAAAATGGCGAGCGAATACCGCAAACCCGCGGGAGTGACTGTCGTTCTCCTACCCCCTACACCCTACCCCCTACCCCCTGCCGGCCTGCACATCGAGGCCTTTCTCAAAGATCGCCCCGTGGCATCTATCCCCGGCATCGGACGCGCCCGGCAGGTGCATGCCGCTTCCCTCAATTGGCAAACGGCCTTCGATTTTGCCTGTGCAGAGCCAAAGACAGTCGTCCACCTCTTCGGCAGACCCGGAAGGGACTTACAGGAGGAATTGAAAGGCAATCCCATGAGTTCCGTCGTCCAGGAGAGCGCCCCGCCCAAATCCATTTCGCGCGGGAGGAGTTTTCGGCGGACAAGTGACCACGCGGAAGTCTTTGGCATCATCGTGCGGCACTTAAGCATCTGCGTCCTGCGCATGCGCGAGCAGGGCCTGGCCTGCCGGCGCATCGTGTTGTGGTCGCGTGACAGTGCCTATCGCTTCGCGGACGCGCAGGCGCGCCTGCCGCAGCTGATGGATACCGAAGACACCCTTCTCCCCTACGTGCGGCACTGTTTCGCCCGACTCTGGAAGCACGCACAGAGCGCGACGCAGGCGGGCCTCACACTCTGCGATCTCGTCCCGGCCGGCCCCGCACAGTACTCGCTCTTCGTGGAACCGAAGCAGACGCAGCGCTCCGAGAGCGTCCAGGAGACTCTCGATGCGGTCCGGACGCGCTTCGGCCGTGAGAGCATCATGCGAGCGGCGGGGCTGCAGAAAAAACCGCGCCGGTCCTCCCTTGCCAACGCATTCGGCCACATCGGAAATGCAACATGAAACATGTACGGAACAGAAAAAACACTTACAGAAACAAACAATACACATACGTCCGTTGAGCACATAAAGACTCGCAAAATGAAGGAATTCATAGAAATGAGCGGTTTACTGTTAGGAAGGTAAGGGAGGTGTCGGGGGGCCTAGGGAACCGAACAAGGTTCCCTGGTCCCCTGACAAAATCAGGCAAGCGCCTTCAATCGCTCCTCGATCTTCGTCAGTTTCGCCTCGGCATCTTGAAGCTTCTGCTTCTCCACTTCAACGACCTCCGGCTTCGCACGGGCAACAAATTGCTCATTGGAAAGCTTGGCGCGGACTCCCGCAAGGAATTTCTGCAGTTGCATGCGCTCCGCTTCCAAATTCGTCTTCACCTTGGCGAGATCCACCACTCCCTCCAGAGGCAGATGGATATCGGCCCCTTTGAGGAATGCACTCACCATGCCTTTCTTATGCGCCGGCGGCTGGGAAACAACGGTCAGCTCGCTCACATTCGCGAGCCGCAGAATATGCGCCTGATGCCCTGCCAGGAAATCGCTGGAAATTGCGGAGTGGACCATTGCCGGGATTTTCGTCTCGGGAGCGACTCCGTACTCCGAGCGCAGGCTCCGCACGGAGGAGATGACATCAATGAGCAACTGCAGCTCCAATTCCGCAGAGCGATCGACGAGCTCCTTCTCCGACACGGGCCACGCCTCACGAATGAGCGGACCGCTGCCTTTCGGCGCAATGGAGGCCCAAATCTCCTCTGTGACGAAGGGGCAATAGGGATGCAGAAGGTGGACGATCGTTCGTAGCGCATGGACGAGCACAGCGGGGTTACTCTCGCCCTTCGAGAGCTCCAGGTACCAATCGCAGAAATAGTCCCACACGAAGCTGTAGAGCCGCTCTCCCGCCTCGCTCAAGCGGTAGGCAGCGAGTCCCTGCGTGACATCCTCGATCAGGCTCTGCAGCGAAGACAGAAGCGCACGGTCCGCCACGGACAAACTGTCCACTTTCCACTTTCCACTTTCCACTTGTGACGGAGTCACTCCTGCCTTCTCGCACTGCATCAGCACGAATCGCGACGCATTCCACAGCTTGTTGATGAAGTTGCGGTACCCGGCGATCTTCTCATCGTAGAGCCGGAAATCATTGCCCGGGCTCTGGCCGACAATCATGGAGAGTCGCAGTGCATCCGCACCGTACTTCGGAATAATCTCCAGGGGATCAATGCAGGTAGACGGATCGGACTTGCTCATCTTCTTGCCGTCGCGCGTGCGCACGAGCCCGTGCAGGTACACATGCTTGAACGGAATCTGCCCGGTGGCGTACGTGGTCATGAGGATCATGCGCGCCACCCAGAAGAACAGGATGTCGTACCCCGTCTCCATGACGGTCGTGGGGTGGAACTTCTGGAAATCGGGGCTGCGCTTTAGCAAGTCCTGGAGCGAAAGGGACTTGTCCTGAGCGAGCGAAGGATCGATGAGCGTGGACCACGTCCAGAGACCCGAACTGAACCACGTGTCGAGCGTGTCGGGATCCTGCGTCCAGCCGGAATCCTTTGGAGGATCAATGCCGATGTACTTCTCAGAACCCTTGTACCAGACCGGGATCCGGTGGCCCCACCAGATCTGGCGGCTGACGCACCAGTCGCGCAGGTTGTCGATCCAGTGGAAGTACGTTTTCTCGAACCGCTCCGGAATGATGCGGATGTCTTTACTGCGAATTACGTCCTGCATCACCTGCTTCAAACTCATCTTTTTCTTCTTCCATGAAACGACAGGCTTATTCACGTCGATGAACCACTGTTCCTTGATCTGCGGCTCCACGATGCCCTTTCCACGATAGCTGACCGCGACGCGGTGCACGTAGTTTTCATCCACCTTTACGAGCAGCCCCTTCTCTTTGAGCTTCTCGACCACCTTCGGCCGTGCCTCTTCGATGGGCATGCCGGCAAACTCCCCGGCGACGGGCATCAGCCGACCATTGAAATCAATAATCTGCTCCCGCGGAAGATTGCGGCGCTCCGCGAGGTCGAAGTCCGTCATGTCGTGCCACGGCGTGATGGTCATGCAACCCGTGCCGAACGTGGGATCAATCGCCTTATCATCCTTGATCACGGTCGCGGTGATCTTGCCGGTGATCCACTCGCACTCGAATTGGTCGCCATCCTTATACTGCTTGTACCGCTCGTCATCCGGATGCATCACGACGAATTTGTCGCCGAATTTGGTCTCGGGCCGGGCCGTACTGATCTGGAACGGTCCGTACTGGAAGGTGTAGAAAGGAGCCTTTTCTTCAACGTACTCGATCTCGTCATCGGAAACGGTCGTCTGCATCTTCGGATCCCAGTTCACGATGCGCTGGCCGCGGTAGATGAGGCCGTCGTCATACATCTTCTTGAACACTTCATTCACGCAGCGGTTGAGCGAGGCGTCCAGCGTGTAGCGCTCACGGCTCCAGTCGCAACTGGCACCCATCTTGCGCACCTGCGAGCGAATAACCGAGCGGCTTTGTTCGACGAATTCCGCGATCTTGGAAACGAGCTTCTCGCGCCCGTAGTGCGCGCGGGGATCCTTGATCTTCTCTTCCTTCTGGATCTTTTTGATGACCACGCTCTCGGTGGCGATAGCCGCGTGATCCGTGCCGGGCAGCCACAGTGCCTCCTTGCCCTGCATTCGGGCAAAGCGCGTGAAGATATCCTCCAGCGCCAGCATCACGGCGTGCCCCAGATGGAGCTGCCCTGTCGCGTTTGGCGGCGGCATGCTGATGACGAAGGGCTCTTTCTTGCTCTTGTTGTCCGCCGTGAAGGCACCGCTCTCCTCCCACATCCGATAGATGCGGTCCTCCGTCGCCTTGGGATCGTATGCCTTCGGCAGCATGGGATGGGCAGAGTGTACTACAAGAAGCGTCGAGATCGTTGACAAAAGATTCTAACAAACTGATAACCCCATACAGTAGGATCCTCGGATCCTACGACTCGTTCGTTCGTTGGAGGCGCAGAACAGGTCTGGCTCCCGGTCACTGTTTTCTCTCTCTTGAGTTCTGCCCTCACAGGCAGAACAGGAGGTACGTATGGGAACCCTCGACATGAAGACGCGCAAGATCACGATGAAGAAGGTTGCCAAGAAGAACGACTGCGCGGCCCATCTGCGGCTCTAGCGCATCAAGAACCGCGCATGAGCCTCGAGTGATCCTGGACAACGACGAGAAAGGCCGGCATTCCACACCTTGTGGGATGCCGGTCTAATCAAACCTGTGATTCTTGCCATCATACAAAAAAATGACCGCCCGCTTGCGCGGAATCGGTCATTCGAAGGTGGAAAGAACGGATGTTTCGTCCCGGCGCAGCTCCAAAGGAGCAAAGCCGGATCGAAAGCGGGAAATTTATACAGAAACAGAAAAGGGAATGCAAGGAAAAATGGACAAAAGGAAATCGAAGGAAATGAATGCGTGCTAGACTTCACTGCGCATGATGCGCCACGCGATTCATACATCGGCCTTCGCTCAAGCTTCGGCCGACAGCTCGGCTGAGCGGCGGCTGATACACAAAGGAGACCTCGGGCAGTTCGGCAAAGATCTGAACGAATTTCACCTCCGCACCGATGACCCGATCGCGATGGCAGGATCCGTATTGATGGCCCCTGCGGTCGCCGTCACCAAGATCGGCAATGCCATCGGCGGGGAATTCAGCGACCAACAGGCAAAACCGCTTGGCGAGGGCATCCTGAAATACACGACACGGGACATTGCATCTCTGGCGGGGAATACCGTGAGTGCAGTGAAGAATCTTCTGACCCTTCACCCCCTGCGTGCTGCGGGGAACGTGCTGAAAGGAGGATTGGATGCGCTGGATATCGTTGCCGTGGATCCTGCTCTCGATATCGGGTCAGGAATTGTGGGGCACACGAGACGACAAGTTTCTTCTTCACTCGCGCCCGCCGCTTAACCACCCGACTCTTGCACACGCTCAGCGAAACACCGGCGGCGGCCGAAATGGGTTTCAACTGGCATACGGCTGCCGTGGTCGGCATCGCTGCGGTGGCCGCAGTGATCGGATGGAGAATTTTCAAAAGTCTCTCTGGGAAATAATGGTACGATAAACGCGACATGCCCACCTATGATTTCCGCTGCCCGAAGTGCTCCCACCATTTTGAAGTCAATCTCCCTTTCGGGAGCAAAGTGCATCCGCTCTGCCCCAAGTGCAGACACGCAAAGACGGAGAAACTGATCGCGCCCCCCGCCATCCACTTCAAGGGATCGGGCTTCTTCAAGACGGATAGTCGAAGCAAGCCGACTCCTGACAAGAAACCGGAGAAAGCCAAACCGGAACAAAAGAAAACCGAGACGCCGAAGCAACCCTCCGCCCCAGTGGAAAACAAGAAGCCCTCTGCGAGCGGAACCTAGGACTCGATCAGGCACCGCTTGGAGCATCCGTCGTCGGCTTTGCGCTCGCCGTCATCGCACTGTTCCCCGGGATCGAGGCGGCCGTTGCCGCAGTATTCGCGCAAGCAGTACGCGCTGCAGCCGTCCCCGGCCATCCGGTTGCCGTCGTCGCACTCTTCGAAGCGGTTGATCCTGCCGTTGCCGCACGGTTGCTCGCGGCGGCAGGCGGCCGAACAGCCGTCATCATCCTCACGATTGCCGTCATCGCACTCTTCCACGCCCTCCACAACGGCGTTGCCGCAGTGCTCGATCATGCAACGCGCCGTGCATCCGTCGTTCGGAAACTGGTTGCCATCGTCGCACTGCTCGCCGAATTGCAGAAGGTGATCGCCGCAGCGTTTGCGCGCTTCGAGATGGCACTGCGCGGAGCAGCCGTCACCATTGCGCCGATTGCCATCGCCCGCCCGGCCGTTGGCCGGTACGGACGGGTCGCACTGCTCGCCGGGATCTTCCCGCCCGTCCCCGCAGAAATGGCTCTCCTTCTGACAGGTGGCAGAGCATCCGTCCCCACTGTGACGGTTGCCGTCATCGCACTGCTCGCTGGGCAAACAGATGATCCAATCGCCACACTCCAGCATGGGACAGAACGGAAAAATGTAGCGCCGGGCTGCCTGTGTGCGCTCGAATGAAAGGGCGATACCGCTCACCATGACACAGGCCAATGCCAGGATCATCCATCCCAGATGTGTTGTGTGTGAGTGTGTGTGCATGGAAGACGAAAGACTTATTTATCATTATAACATGTAAAATATCTTTTGTGAATATCACGAAAAACTGCCACTGACATTGTATTTCTGCTACAATATAGTAAGAAATGGAACAGAAAGCTTCGCGCAATGGACGGCTGCATCTGCCCTTGCACCTGGTGGAGAAAATTACCGCGCTCCCCTACACCGCGCTCTTCACGTTGTGGTTTGCACTGGCTGCGCTCTTCGCGTTGGCGTACGCGCTGCTCGCCATCCTGGCACCGGCGCATGCCCCGCAGGGACTCGTCAATCTGGAGCCGCTCCGGCTGATCGGCAACAGTCTCTACTACAGTGTCATCACATCCACCACCACGGGATACGGCGACATCGTGCCCATGGGATTTTCCAAGGTCCTCTCCAGTATTCAATGCGTGGTGGGGTACTTCGTCCTCGCCGTCTTCGTCACCAAGCTCGTGAGCCAGCAGCAAGAACTGGCGGTGCACCAAATGCACAAGCTCACCTATGAGGATGTGTTCCACAACACGCGGGAGGGACTCTTCATCATCCGCAAAGATTTGGACCGGTTGATCGCCAAGGTGGAACAGCGCGAACCGCTCACTCCGGAAAATTGGGAGGATTTCGCAGTATCCTGCAAACAGGGACAAAGCCTCCTTTTGGAAATCCCGGAGTTCTACAGCCCGGAAGAGATCGGCCTGTACACCATCGATGAGGCTCGCGAGCAGTTGCTGCAGGAAGCCGTGCACCGGACCCTGCACCGCCTCAATCAGCTCATGGATGATTGCGCCATGGCCGGCATCGATTGGATGGCTCAGGAAAAAGCGGCAAATGAACTCACGGAGCTGCTGCATGTCGTGGAAAAAGTGACAGCGCTGTGGCACAAACGCTCTCCGTACGCCAGACACGAATCGTTCGAGATGATCCTGCACGCACAGGAACGCGCAGCGAACCGGATGAAAAACATCATCTAGAAAGGAGGGTAGGTCGCCCTACCCCCTTCACCTTTTACTTTTACCCTCACCTTATCTCCGAGGCGGCCCCCTTCGGTCGCCTCCCCCGAACCCTCCGCGGCGCGGACCTCCGCGGTCACCGCCGAACGACGGACGGGGCGTGAAGCCTTCGGGTGGCTCGGTCATCTGCTTTAAGGACATGCGCGTCTTGCCTTCGATGGCATCGAACTCCACACATTTCGCCTTCACTTCGTCGCCCAGTTTCAGAACATCCTCCACCTTCTCGGTGCGCTGCCACTGCAGTTCCGAAATGTGGATCATGGCATCCTTGCCACGCAGGAATTCCACAATGGCGCCCACGCCGTCAATGATGCGCACCACTTTGCAGTCGTAGACCTTGCCGACTTCCGGCTTGGCCACAATCCCCTGGATCCACTCCTTGGCTTTCTGCATGGCCTCGCCATTGAGTGCGGTCACGAACACAAGGCCGCTATCCTCGATATCGATTTCGACCCCGAGTTCGCCGGTGATCTTCTGGATCATCTCTCCGCCCTTGCCGATGACCAGGCGGATATCCTCCGGATTAATCTGGATCACCTCGATGCGCGGTGCGTGCGGCGACAGCTCTTTACGTGGCTCGGCGATGGCAGCCGTCATCACCTTCATGATTTCCAGCCGCCCTTCGCGGGAACGCGCAATGGCCTCCTCGAACACGGAATCGGGCAGACCCTTGATTTTGATATCCATCTGGATGGCCGTAATGCCCTTCTCGGTACCGCCGACCTTGAAATCCATGTCGCCACCAAAGTCCTCTTCATCCTGCAGATCCGACAGGATCACATACTTCCCTTTTTCTTCATCGGAAATGAGTCCGAGCGCGATACCCGCCACGGGAGCCGCAATCGGCACGCCGGCCGCCATGAGCGCAAGCGTACTTCCGCAGGTGGCCGCCATGGACGAAGAACCGTTCGATTCGAGAATCTCGGTGACGGTGCGGATGGTGTAGGGAAAATTCTCTTCGGTCGGGAGCACCGGCTCGATCGCACGCTGGGCCAGATTGCCGTGACCGATCTCGCGGTTGCCCACCATGAGGCGATTACTGGTCTCACCCACCGAGAACGGCGGAAAGTTGTAGTGGTGCATGTAGCGCATCTTGCGCTCACCCTCCATGCCCTCGACGATCTGTTTGTCGCCGGGTGCGCCGAGCGTGGTCGTGGTGAGTCCCTGCGTTTCGCCGCGCTGGAAGAGCGCGGACCCGTGCACGTAATTGGGCAACGGATCGAGCAGAACAGAAATCGGACGGATCTCATTCACCTTGCGGCTGCTCATGCGGATCCCCTCCTCGAGGATCAGGCGGCGCACTTCGCCTTTGATGATCTTGTCCATGATCTCGGATGCGTGCGCGTAGAGCTCGATCAGCTCCTCCTTCTCGCCGGCAGGACCGAATTTCTCTTGGAGCTTTTCGGCTGCACCCTCCATGAAGGTATTGAAAATCGCACGGCGATCGAGCTTCTTCAAAGGATCCTTGATGGCTTTGGTGACCGTGGAAAGCGCCCAATCCTTAAGGAAGGCGTACGCCTCTTTGTGTTCATAGGGCGGCTGGACTTCAAATTTCTTCTTGCCCTCTTTCTTCTGCAGATCCGCGAAGAACGCGGCGATCTTCTGCGCCCACTTCTTGCCAAACTGAATGGCCTTGAGAATCTCGGCCTCGGGTACCTGATTGGCCCCCGCCTCGATCATCACCACGCGTTCCGGCGAGGCGGTGACGAACATATCGAGATCACTTTTGGTCCGGGCCTCGCGGGAGGGATTGAGCACCAGCTCCCCACCGATCAGCCCCACGCGCACCGTGCCGAGCGGGCCTGCTGCAGGGCAGTCCGAGAGCGCCACGGCCAGATTGGCTGCGTTCGCGGCCGCGACGTCGTACTCCTGCTCGTTGTCGTACGAGAGCACCGTGCAGAACACCTGAATATCATTGCGAATGTGCTTGGGAAACATCGGACGGAGCCCGCGGTCCACCACGCGCCCGAGCAGAACGAACTGGTCGGCCGGGCGGCCTTCGCGTTTGCGGAAGCGGCTTCCGCCGATGCGTCCGCCGGCGTAGTACTTTTCCTGAAAGACAACCTGCAACGGCAGGAAGTCGACGCCCACGCGAGGCTTGGCACTCACGGTGACGTTGCCCATGGCAACGGTGCCGCCCATCTGGCAGAGCACAGTCGCATTGGCCTGCGTGCCGATGAGACCGGTCGAAAACTTCATCTCGGCATCGCCGAGCATCAGGGTGAAATCCTTCTGCACGGCGGCAGAGGAAGACTTGGAGAGAATGGACATACGAGAAAGGGGAAAGAGAGAAAAGCTCTCCTTCCGGCAAGATCAGATCCGCTGTGTGTATGGATTCACGCGGCAACGCAGCAAGCTGTCATCCCGAGCCCTGTCGAGGGATGAACTGCGCTCCTGTGTAAACCCAACACAGAGGAGGAAGAGGACCTGCGGAAGGAAAGAGCACCCCGATTGTACCCTCCGGAAAGTACACGTAAAAGGAAAAAAGCCCCGAACCGCATGGATTCGGGGCGGGGGGCTGCGATCTGTGATCACAACGTTCCCTCTCATCGACGCACGTTGCGGCCCCTGCCATCCGTCTCATGATGGACAATGTAGCAACCGCGCAATCGAACTACCACCCGCTCATAGAGCTCGGGGGTGAGACGTCCACGCAGGAAGCGGAGAACCTCCTCCTGCCGTTTCTGCGTCTCCGCAAAGGATTTCGCATCCGCCAGCATGATCATTCCTCCTTTTGATTGTCGTTCTTCGCACTCTAGTCGTTCCCCGGTCCACGGATCGAATCGCCAATGGATGGGATAGGAACTTCCGTACGGATAGAGCTTCTGACGCTCTCCGATCTGCCGCAAGCGCTGCAGGACAAGCGGTGCGGCGTACGGCGGCTCGATGACGACCGCGAACACTCCATCGCGCAGGTACGTGAGATGCCTGAGGCGATCCCCCGTGATGGGATGGTAGATCATCCCCTCGCCGCGATTGAGTTGTTTCGCGGTGTAGACACGCGTGAATACTCGTGCGTTCATGACACCACTCCTCTGTTGTGAAAGACCACAGCCCGGCTCTCAAGATGAAAGCCACCCCGCACTTTTGCTGCGCAAGAGTGCGGGACGCTCTACGGACGGCGAACAATCCACAGAGCGCTCCGCACTACGGCTGAGCGCGCCACGTCTGACAGACTGTCCGGCCGCAGATGCTCACCGGACCCTGACAGAAATTGATCTCATGTGAGACACCATCATCGAGCGAGAAGAGATACATCCCGACTGCGCGGCGGACAGAACGGGCAATGGGACCGCCGTGTTCCCGCACCACTTCATAGCGCTGCAGCGCCTCATCAACATGCTGGACGAACGCACGGGTGGTGCGTGGACCGTCCCGATGCATTTCGTCCTCCGTCTGCGAATGACAGGGAAACTCGATCATCATGCCCGCATGACCCACGATCACGGATACGTCGAACCGGATGCGATTCTGCACCGTCATCAGCACGCCCTGCCGGATCTCCATCTGCTCCGGAAAGGGCATCGGGGAGGAGGGAGGAAGGCCGAGTTCAGCGTCTGTAATACTCATGTACCGTTACAACGGTACACTCCTCTTTTCCCCAAATCAAGACCATTTACAATAATTCATAAAACAGCCAATAACCCACAGACAACAAAACAGAAACACTAACAAGCAATCCTCGTCCCATTCCCCAATATTCCAATACTCCAATATTCTACATCCCCTTCCCCAACCGCTTCAGAAACAATGCAAAACCACCAGCTCCATACTGCAGCATCCTCGATCCCCGCGTGATCTTGCTGATACTGACATTGAGCTTCTTCGCGATATCCCGCTGCGGCGTTCCCTTGTGGAGCTCCTGAATGAGCTGCCACCTCTCCGTAACCGAAGCGAGCTCCTGCGGCGTGAGGATATCAGTAAGCAGCTTCTCGGCCTCCGCCGGAGTCCGCACAGACGAAAACAGTTCGTAGAGATCCCGCAGATGCTTGGGAGGTACACTCATCACAAGGCAGTATATCGCAATTCAATAATCGCGGCGAAGCGGTGGGTGCCTCAGGCGGGCCCCACCGATGCCCGCCCGGCCGAGCCGTTCGGACGGGGAGCCGCACCTCTCAGGGAAAAGAGAGTCCATGAGAGAAAAACCGCAGGTTTGTCTCTCATGAATTACTTCTTCAATTCATGCGCCTCCAGCACCGCCTGATACTCCTCGGGCTTGTTCATCTTCAGATAATTCAGGAGCTTGCGGCGCTGCGCCACTTTGCCGAGCAGTCCCCTGCGCGCGGAAAAATCTTTCTTGTGCTCGGCCAGGTGCTTGCTCAAGAGATCAATCTCCTTGGTGAGGATGGCAACCTGCACGGGTGCGGACCCGGTATCGGTGTTGTGCGTACGGAACTTGGTGATCAGACGTTTCTTGGAAGCGCGCTTGAGAGACATGGGAGAAGTTGGAACGAGCAAAAAAAGTTTGGTGCCGTGCCTCCCGGGCGATGAATCGCTTAAACGGAGAAGCGCAGACAGGAGCCAATTCTAAGCGGAATTTTGCTGAAAGCAAGCAATTAGGCGTGGAAGGGCCGCCGTAGGAAGTGGACACACGTCCACCCTGTGCTAGGATGCGGCCATGGATGCTCTCCCCTTCTCTCTCGGTCTTCTCGCCGTTCTCATTGTCGGCGGCGCTTTCGCTTCATTCTTCCTGAGGAAGAGCTCCAGTGACGCGGAGTCCGTGGCCGAAACGCTTTCGGCGAAAGTGATGGCAAAGCAGACGGAACACATCCTGCAGCTGGCCGAAAGTAAGCTCTCGGGCAAGAAAGATGTGATCGATACCTCTCTAAAGGCGGTGCAGAAGGACTTGGACCGGGTGGAGACACTCATGCGCGAGATCGGCAGCGGCCACGCCAAGATGGATACGCGCCTCGAGAATGCCGCCAAGGTCATCAAGGAGCTGACGGAAACCACCGGCAATCTGAAAACTGCGCTGAGCAGCAACTCCGAACGCGGACAGTGGGGCGAACGCATGGCGGAAGACGTTCTGCGGCTTTCTGGGCTGATCGAAGGCATCAACTACATCAAGCAGACCAAGCTTGGGAATGCGGGCTCCAAGCCGGATTTCACCTTTCTGCTGCCAAAGAAGATGAAACTCAACATGGACGTGAAATTCCCCTTCTCCAATTATCAACTCTACGCCGAAGCCAAGTCCGAGCGTGAGCGCGAGGAGTACAAGAAGGCCTTCATCAAGGACGTGAAGAACCGCATCAAGGAAGTGCAGACGCGCGATTACATCAATCCCGAGGACAGCACGGCCGACTACGTGCTCCTCTTCATCCCGAATGAGCAGATCTACACCTTCATCAACGAGATCGACCGCTCCCTCATCGACGACGCGCTCAAGGCGAAGACGATCCTCTGTTCACCCATGACGCTGTATGCCGTACTCGCGGTGATTCGCCAATCGATCGACAACTTCAGCGTGGAGGGCAAATCACAGGAAATGCTTTCGGTCTTCGGCGCGTTCCGTCAGCAATGGGACAAGTTCAAGGAACAGATGGCCACGGTGCAGAGCCGGTTCGAGACCGTGCACAAGGGCTTCGAGGAGCTCACCTCGACACGCGAACGCCAGTTGGACCGCCAGCTCACGAAAATTGAGGAGATGCGACTCGAACGTGGCATCCATGTTCCGGAGATCGAGGAAGCCTTTGAAACAACCATGAAGAAACAAACCTCCCGATCTTCTTCCTAGAAAAACAACAAACAGCAAACATGGGAGGTCCGCCGCCACGGGGGGTGAAGAGGAAGGCCCCGCCTGTCCCGCTGCGCGGGACACCGACGAGTCGGATCCGAAGCCTTGGAGGATCCGACAAGGAGGAACGGGGCCGGGTGGAGGGGGAGCTGGCGGCGAGCGCTTTCTTTGGTCCTTTCTTTGTCGCCCTGACAAAGAAAGGATAAAGAGATCTGTTGACTTGAACGAAAAGCGACCTACCATAGCCATCAGATGCACCAGCATCACGTCCTCGCCAGCCTCGTCCTCGTCGTCGTCCCCTTGGGATAGCGCGAATGTGCTGAAGTCGATGGACCCACCTCGCGCAAAGCGGGGTTTTTGTTAAGTCACATCGTCGGTGCGACTTTCTCCTCCCTTCCCCTCCCTATCATGGAAAGAGAAACCACGATTCTCGATGAAGGTCCTCACGAGATTGATGGATGTACGGTCTGGATCCGCAGAGGAATGCTCACCGTTCAGAACAGACTCAACCCCACACGTACGACATCAGTCGATCTCTCAAACGGAAGCACGGCACATGCCACTATCACAGACATACGGCAAAAACTCATGGAACGCGTGACGACCGAGGAGCAGAAAGAACCACAGGTCTTTCTCAGTACGACGGTCCCAGACTGTACGCACGACGAAGTATTCATGGGTTACCGCGTATGGCACATTCAGGATCAGATGATCGCCCAAGATCCGCAACATCCCACGCACGTCGGACGGATTATCCACGTCGATCCCCCATTCATTGATCCCAAAACCACTTCGTATCTGCGTGAACATGCTCTCTTCGAGATCATCCGGTCACTGGAAGCATGGGAACGGGAGCAATGAGAGCGCGCCAAAACGAATCGATCTGTGCTCATATGCAAGAAACGTGTATTTGAAGCCAAAAAATCGCGGTGTTTGACACGAAAGAATGTGCGCGTAACCTGCTCGGTGTCATGCAACGCCCAGCTGCCTACACCATGAAGCAGAATCTCAATACCCCGAAGAGGTAGCGGGTGTGCTGATACGTATATTTGCACCCCGCACCAGAGAAGCGGGGATTTTTTTATCTCTTTCTCCCTTTCATTCCCATGAGTATCGCGGAACATCATCGTGCCACTGCCGAGCCCTCCGAAGAACACGGCGACGGCATAACAGTGGTTTTTCATTCAAATGGAAACAGTATGACAACTGTCACCGCATGTGATGCAGTGCGCAAATGCGAAAAGGCTCTTCAATTACCGACGCGAATTGCGGAGCGCAGAAGTGAGGAGGTGCGCAAGCACATGCTCCATTTGCTGACCGAGGAACTGAACAGTAGACCCATGCAAGTCGGAGTTTTTTCCGAGGGGAAATAGAGTTGATCTGATACCATGCCTCAGTGAAGGCAACGGACACTCCGGCACTCGCGGCAAAAAAATCCGAGTTGATCCTCGGAACCCTCAATGAGCCGCAGCGTAAAGCCGTGGAACACACCAAAGGACCACTGCTGATTCTCGCGGGCGCAGGCAGCGGCAAGACACGCGCCCTCACCCACCGCATCGCCGCTCTCATCGCACAGGGCGTGCCCCCGTGGCAGATCCTGGCGGTGACTTTCACGAACAAAGCGGCGAAAGAAATGAAATCACGCATCGAGAATCTTCTGCATCTGACGGAAGGCGAGGACCCCGCGGCATGGGGATCAAGGAGTGCACGCCTGCCGGTCATGGGGACATTTCACTCGATCTGCGCGCGCATCCTGCGCAAAGACATCGAGAAGCTGGGACGCGACCGCTCGTTCGTGATCTACGATCAGGACGACCAGGAAAAACTGGTCAAGCAGGTTCTGCGCGACATGAAAGTGGAAGAAGCGGAATTGAAACCGCGTGCCGCTCTCTCGTACATCGGCCGCTTTAAGTGCGAGGCGTTGAGTCCGAACGAAGCGCTCAAGCAATCCACAACCCCGCGGATGGAAACGGTGTGTCATGCATTCGCGGCCTACGAAAAAGCGCTGCGGACAGCTAATGCACTGGACTTCGATGATCTGATCCTCGAGGTGGTGCGCCTCTTCCATGAGGTACCGGAGGTCCTCGACCGCTATCAGGAGACCTGGCGGTACCTGAACGTCGATGAGTACCAGGATACGAACCATGCACAGTACCTCTTCACGACACTCCTCGCACAGAAGTACCGCAACCTCTGCGTCATCGGCGATCCGGACCAGTCGATCTACGCATTCCGCGGCGCGGACATCCGCAACATCCTGGAGTTCCAGCGGGAGTACAAAGATGCAACCGAGATCAAATTGGAACAGAACTACCGCTCCACACAGCTCATTCTCACGGCAGCGGATGCCGTGATCGCAGCCAATCCCAACCGCCCGAAGAAGAAGATGTGGTCCGAGCGCAAAGAGGGTCCGCACGTACTCGTCAACGAGGTGGAGAGCGAACGCAAGGAAGCGGAAGAGGCACTCAGGCGCATCACGCAGTTCAAAGCGGAAGGCATCCCACTCAACGACCAGGTCATCCTCTACCGTACCAACGCGCAGTCCCGACTGTTCGAGGAAGCCTGCATGCGCCAGGGCATCCCCTACCGGATCGTGGGCGGGGTCAAATTCTACGCGCGCAGGGAGGTGAAGGACGTGCTCGCCTACTTGCACGTGATTCTGAATCCGGCGGACACTGTGGCGCTCCTGCGGATCATCAACGTGCCGTCACGCAAGATCGGCGAGACGACCTTAGAACGCATACGCGTCTGGAGCAGCGTCAATGACGCATCGCTCTGGTCATCGCTGCAACGGGCGGATGAGATTCCGGATTTGAACGAAGGCACTAAAAACCGCATTCGAGAATTTGTGAAAATCATCACGGATCTGCAAATCGAAATGCAGCACCGCGTCGTTGCGGACCTCACCGTGCGCCTGCTGCAACGCATCAGTCTGGAAAAATGGCTCAAAGATGACACGGACCCGCCCGAACGTGCCGGTTCGGTACGGGCGGGAGAAGGCGAAGAGCGCTGGCAGAACGTGGAGGAACTGCTCTCTGTCATGCGCAAGTATGACCATCTGGAGCCGCAATTGTCGCTCACGAGTCTGCTCGAAGAAGTCGCCCTGGTCTCGGAGGTCGACCGCCTCGCGGAACTCAAGGATGACGCCGTCACGCTGATGACCGTGCATCTGTGCAAGGGTCTCGAGTTCGAACATGTGACGGTCGCCGGATGCGAAGAAGGGATTTTTCCGCACGCGAGCAGTGTCTACGACCGCGAGCAACTGGAGGAGGAGCGACGACTGATGTACGTGGCCATGACACGGGCCAAGACAAATTTAACGCTCCTCTTCACCCGCTCGCGCATGCTGTGGGGCGAGACCAAGGCAAATTCCCCCAGTCGTTTTCTGGATGATCTGCCGGATGGCGTGATCGAGCGCCGCAGCGATTCCGTCTTGAGCAGCTTCGCGTGGGCGGCCGAGCGCGGGCAGGAGGAAGCGCTCACCGGAGGCCACATCGAACCCTACAACCAGGAGAAAAATCTGAAAGTGGAGTTCAATCAGGATGTGGTGTTGGACGATGCTTCGCAGGAACCCATGACGGAAGGCACGCGGGTGGAACATCCCAAATTCGGGCAGGGCACGGTGGCTGCCGTGCGGGGCGGAGTAGCGGACATTGCCTTCGATTCGGGCGTACGGAAGAGTTTTGCACTCTCGATCGCTCCGCTGAAGATCCTCTGAATAGCAACCACGTCCCCACCCCCTTCATTTTTTTGTTCTTCACCTCTCCCCCTACCCCCCTCTCCAGAAGAGAGGGGGAACATTTGTGCGCATACGATCTCCCCTTCCTCTCTGGAGGAAGGGGTTGGGGAATGGAGGTTATGCACAAAAAGAAAAGTTCTAGAACCGGTAGTACGTCCCGCGGAGCTGCAGTTCATCGAATGGCACCCACGAGAAGCTCGTCGTGCCGTCGGTCCAGGTGAGCGCTCCTGCGGAACTGACGGACCCTGCCGGCGTGAGCGAGACCTGCAGTCCCGCGCTCTGCGAGGTGGACGGAACGGTGATATCGCCGCGCAACGTCCAGATACGCGTGCCGCCCGACACAGTACCGACACTCTCGGAAATGGCCAAGCACGTGATGGTATTGCCCAAAACATTGCAACTGGCACGGTCGGAAGACCCATCCGCCCCGAGCGTGACATTGGCAAGGATCACGCCACCGCTGACCCCAAGGCCGAATACCGCATCCGTCACTTTCAGATCCGCACGGCCGTCGCCCTTGCTACCTGTGAGCCTCCACTGTCCGAGCGTGCGGCCAATGCCGCTCACCAGAACATCTTCGCCTGGACC
>CAZVLZ010000016.1:0-19833 GCA_964628345.1 uncultured Candidatus Peribacteria bacterium
CTGTGGCCGGTCATTGCCATGGTCCTGGCTATGCTCGTTCTGTTGTGGCTTCGATCCCGCGTGAAGGAGATCATCGCCGATGAGCGGGACTACGATTTGGGGGGCAAGGCGGCCCGCTGGGCGATCCAGATTTTCAGCCTGGTCTCCGTTGCCCTTATGTTTCTGTTCCTCTGGATAGGGGAACGCGATCCGCAAATGACGGCGATCGCCCATGTGCTGGCGTACAGCGTCTGTGCGCTGATGCTGCTCTACTCTGCCCTGTTTGGATTGTTCCGGCGTTCCGTTTTCCGTGTGCGATGAAGAACCGCATCCGCGAATGCCGCACGCAGAAGAACATGACGCAGGACGCGCTGGCCCGTGCCGCCGGTGTGCGCCGCGAAACGATCGTGTTTCTGGAGCAGGGAAAGTACAACCCCTCCCTCGAGCTCGCCCATAACGTTGCCGCCGCGCTGGGGCAAACCATCGATTCTTTGTTTTTGTTCTAGGATAAGGAACACGGGGACATTCGTAGTACACTTTCCCATAGTGAAACGCTCCGAACTCTTCCTCGGCTTGCTGCGCTTGCCCGTCGACGCACTGGCGGTGATGGCAGCGCTGCTTCTGGCCTACCGGCTGCGCGCAGCGCAGGTGGATCTTGTCCCTGGAGTACAGCTGCTGGAGCCGGCGACCACGCTCCCCGCACTCGGGTTCTATATGGATACATTCGTCGTGCCAAGCATGGGCGTCTTCCTTGTGCTGGCGGCGGTCATGGGTCTGTATGCACTCCGCTCCACCCGGAGTGCCTGGTGGGAAATGGGGGGTGTCATCGTCGCATCATTACTCTGGCTCGTCCTGGTCGTGGCATGGTTCTTCTTCGTCGAGAAGCAGCTCTTCTATTCCCGCATGCTGCTCTTCCACGCCATCTTTTTTCTGGTGCTCTTCAGCGTGGCGGGCCGGACGACGCTCGTATTGCTCCAGCGTGCGATGCTCAAGCTTGGCATCGGCGTGCGCACCGTCGTTTCAGTGGGGCGGCACACGATCACCTCTCTCGCGCGGCGCACGTTGGAACACGATTCCCACTACCGGTACGTCGGACATTTGGAGGATCTGGCGGGTATCCGCCGTCTCTCGCACATGCCTGTGATTGATCTTGTCTTGCAGACGGATCCCAATCCGGATAGCGAAGAGACCGTGACGCTCATCGATTTCTGCCGCAGCCACCACATCGGCTACGGTTTTTTCCCGCCCGTGTTCTCGGATGTTCCGCATCAGCTCCGCATCGAGCGATTGGGGATGCTCCCGATGATGCGCTTTCAACCGACTCCGTTGGATGGCTGGGGGCGCATTGTGAAGCGGGCGGGCGACATCGTGGTGGGCGCCGCGCTTCTCCTTCTGCTCTCACCCCTTTTCCTCCTCCTTGCACTCTGCATCATCTTGGATAGCGGCTGGCCGGTCTTCTTCGTTTCCCCGCGCGTGGGGGACTACGGCCGTCGCAAGATCCCCATGCTCAAATTCCGGTCCATGGTATGCGACGCCGAAGCGCACAAGCAGGAGCTACTGCACTTAAGCCATCGCGATGGGCCGCTCTTCAAAGTGCACGGAGATCCGCGCGTGACGCGGTTCGGGCATGTTTTGCGCCGCTGGTCGCTGGATGAATTGCCACAGCTCTTCAATGTGCTCATCGGCCAGATGTCGCTCGTCGGGCCGCGCCCGCATCTGCCATCCGAAGTGGAACGCTACACGCATATCCAGAGGCGCGTGTTCGCCGTGCGCCCGGGCATGACGGGTCTCGCGCAGGTGATGGGCCGCAGTTCCCTCCCATTCGATGAAGAAGTGAAATTCGACCTGCAGTACGTGGAGGAGTGGTCGCCATTCCTCGATCTGTGGATTCTGTGGAGAACGGTGTTTGCTGTCTTGAAGAAAGACGGAGCGGAATGAGTGGAGCTTCTTAGGCAATAGCTTCTTAGCTTCTTAGGAATGGAAGATATCATTCGGAACAAACGTAAGTGAAAGTGAAGCTGGGTACCGAAAAAGCTAACCAGCTAACAAGCTAAAACAACTCCATCTGTGGCTTCCCCGCACCTGCAGCCGCTTTTTCTTCTTCATGCGCAAACTGCCGCAGGTAGGCCATGACACGCTTGCCGTACGATTTGGTCTTCAGCCGGTCATCCGTGACCAGTACTTCGCCGTGGAACGTGCGATGGCGGCAGAAGGTTCGGAGTAGGCGAAACAACCGGTGCTCCAACCGCGGGAGGAAGTAGTCTTCGAAGGCATTGGCATAGTGCGCGGCGCGGCGCGAGAGCACGGTGTGTGACGGGTGATCAAAGGGGAGCGAGGCAATGATGAGGCGGTCGACGATTTCCTCCGGTAGCTCAACATCCTCGTACCCCCACGGCGTAATGAGCCACAGGGCCGGAGCGGGTGCTGCCAAAAATTCCGCCGTCATCCGCTCGAGCCCCCCGTTCAGATTCTGGCAGATCATTTCCACGCCCTTCTTTTCCAACTCTGCCGTGTATTCGACGTATTTCTCTTCAATGATGCGTCGGCTGCCGACAAGAATGACCGATTTGCCGGGGGGAGGATTTCTCAAGAGATCATCAAGCGCGATATCGGTGCGGATTGAAAGTGGAATCAGGGACGGCGGGAACGGCTGCGCCGCAGGCAGATCCTGCGCGGGAACAATCTCACGGAGCGTTGCGCTGCTCCCCGGCGGAACACAGAGAATCGTCGGGCGTTCCTCATACAGAAGCGACGACAGCAGTGGGCCGATGCGCTCCGGCACGGACTGAATCGACTGACTGCCGCCCTGACGCTGCTCGATCCAGGCGATACGGTGCGACAGCAGTTCCGGCGTGAGAATCCGATCCAGATCCATGAGGTCGCGGCGCGGCAACTCCGGCAGGGTTTCATCCGAGACGAACGGCGCGATCCGTTCGCGCAGCACGCGCGCCTCTTTAGCCTCAAGATCCTGGCTGGTCAGGTAGCGGACATCCTGAAACGCACGCACGCGCTCGATCCAGAGCTGCAGCAGATCGAGGAAGCCCGTGAGATCAGCCCTGCCCTCCGCGGCGGCACGCAGATGATCCAGCACCGCCTGCCACTTGAAGGCTTTGGTGGCAGTATCCTCGAGCATGGAGGCATCGGTGATGAGGATACGGGTGTTTGGCGACAGGGCGCCGTGTCCCGGGTGATCGGGATTTTCGAGGATCGTGAGGAGCTGCTGATGGTCGATCAGTGCGACGTGATGCGGCGCAGAGAACTGCTGACGGTAGGCTGCGGAGGTTTCGGTGCAGGCGAGTTTTCCGTACCAGACTGCCCTCTCCTCACCGTGGACCGGTAGATCGCGATGCGCGCGCGGGCGGTACCAGCGCAGTTTCACGGCGAGTGTCGCCTCGTCCGAAGTAAATGTCTGTTGCAGGAGCAAGGTTTCGGCTGCTTCGGGATTGAGCAGAAGAGGAGCGGGCATCAGCACCTGCACTTTGTCTTCGGGAAACGTGAGGCCGCGCACGCTCGCTTCCAGATTCTTCACGACGATCCATGCGGGTTCCCTGGCGGCGAGCGCGGTGTCGACGATGCGCTGGAGCGTTTGCGGTGCAAGAGAGTCTTCGATGAGCGAGACGCCCGGCTTCGCGCTTTCCGGCAGACTGACGCGCTCGCCGCTGGCCTGTTTCTTTCCGCGCGAAGGGCGCGTGCCCGACAGCATCCACTTGGGCCGCTTGGCGGCGGGTACCGTCGGCAGTACTTCCGCAAGCCGCCGGTATCCCGGAGCGCTCTGCGAAAAAATTTCGAAGAGGATGCGCAGCTCGTCGGGCGGCAGCTCCTGCAGACGTTCCCAGCATTTACTGAGAAGCTCCAGCGTGGCATGCACGTCGCCGAGCGCGCGGTGCACCGGTTCGTGATGCAACTTCAGAACGGTACTCACAAAGCCGAGCGAGTAGCTGGGGAGTTCGGGGAAGACCAGTGACGCCAGCATGGAGGTGTCGATCCACGGGCGTTCGGTCAGGTCGATGTCCTCGCCCTTGAGCATGCGGATGTCGAAGCCGACGTTCTGCCCCACGATCACGGTATCCTCCCCGATCTTGGAACGGATCATCTCGCGTACTTGATCAAATGCGGGCTTGCCTGCGAGCATCTGCGGGGTGATGTGCGTCAGCACCTGCACGGTCGGCGGCACATCGCCCGGGATCGCAATGAGCGTTTCGTATTCGTCCTGCACTTTTCCTCCCTTCACACTCATGGAGGCAAACTCGATCACCCGATTCACCCGCGGCACAAAACCCGTGGTCTCGGTATCGAGGACGACGAAGGGGAGGGAAGGAAGTTTCACAAAGTGAGGATACAGAAGAAATAAAGGATACAGAAGAAACAGAAGAAGCACTGACTGCCCAGCACTTTCCGTTTTCACCTAAACCTCCATCCCCCGGCTCTTTCCTCTTTGCACATAACCTCCATCCCCCCGCCCGTACCGATCTTCGGTACGGATCGGGCGGGCCGCCCCTTCCTCACGAGGAGGAAGAGGAGATCTATGCACGCCAATGTTCCCCCTCTCCCATGGAGAGAGGGCAAGGGGGAGAGGCTGGAACAAAACAGTAAACACCTACAGTCCTGAGACACAGTTACGCCGCTTCGGCCGTTCCTTCATTCTTCGGTTCCTCAGCCTGAACAGCTTCTGCTGTCGATGCTTTAGCAGGTGCAACTTCTTCCGGTGCTGCCGTACCCTTCAGCTCCGATAGCTTGGCCTTGAAGGCCGGCAGTTCCTCGTAGTTGTACATGTCGAGCTCGAAGCCGGTCAGCTCCGTCGCCAGGCGGATGTTCTGCCCCTTCTTGCCGATGGCCATGGGGCGCTGCGCCTCCTCCACGAAGACGGCGGCACGCTTCTTGATGCGGCGGTTCTGGTCATCGAATCGCTCCTGGTCGTTGACAATGATCACGGCCGAAATGGAAGCCGGCTGCAAGGCGGTGGAGATGAGGCGGATGGGATCGTCGCTCCACTCGATCATGTCGACGCGTTCGCCGTTGATCTCTTCCATCACTGCCTGAATGCGCACGCCTTTCTGGCCGACGCAGGCGCCAATGGGATCGATGCGGGGGTCAGAGCTCGCCACAGCGACCTTGCTGCGGAAGCCCGCGTCACGCGCGATGGCCTTGATGGTGACGTCGCCGTTGCGCACCTCGGGAATTTCCAATTCCAGCAGCTTGCGCACGAGTCCCGCGTGCGTCCTGGAGATTCTCAATTGCGGACCCTTGCCGGTGAGCTCCACTTTATCCAGGTACACGCGGATGCGCTTGCCGGTGTAGTAGTGCTCGCCGGGGATCTGCTCCCTCCACGGCAGGCTGACCGCCATCCCTTCGATTTCCAGCGTCACCCAGTTGGGTTCCACCTTGGTCACGGTGGCCGTGAGCAGTTCGTTCTCGCGGTCCTTGAACATTTCGTACAAGCTCTGCTTCTCGGCTTCCTGCAGCTTTTGCAGAATCACCTGCTTGGCGGCCTGTGCGGCGATGCGGCCATAGCCGACCGGTGTCACATCGATCGTGATCTCGTCGCCCACTTCGGCATCCGGTTTCACTTTGCGCGCGTCCTTGATGCTGACCTCGAAACTGTCGTTCTCCACGGTCTCGACCACCTCTTTCACGATCAGGATCGTGGGCATGTCTTTGCCTTCATCCAAATCCACGCGAATTTCCTGCTCCTTGTTGCCGAAGTCCTTGCGGTAGGCGGTGGCGATGGCCTGCTTCACGGCCTCGAGCACCTGTTCGGGTTTGACGCTCTTCTCGGCACAGATCTGGTTGATGGCGGCGATGAATGATGCGCGCATGGCGGGTAATGGGGAAATCACCGTTCCGACTCTACGGAACAGTGTCAGCTAATCAACAGGGACATTGTAGTCCTTTTCAGGGGTCACCACAAGCTATTGGACGCTTTGTTGCGGCTTTCGATAGAGCAGGACGGTGGCGCAATATTCCTCCTTTTTCATGGGAGGCAAAAAGAGAAATGAAAATTTTTTCCCGCCGAATAATTGTTCGATGCGATCGCCGATTGGCCAGTGCGCACGTTGCAGCTCGCGTGAGAAAGGGTCGATATGGATGTAGAACTCCACATAGGGCTTTCGCACATCGCAGTGGTGGTAACTGGCTTGGGCATAGATCGCATCGATGCCGGGGTATTCGGTGGCAATGTGCTGAATTTCTGCAAAATGATGCGGCCGGATCTGGTCATCTGCGAGTATGCCAAGCGCGTCCGGAGCCGGAAGGCGCGTATCGCACAGGACATCGTTTGCACAATCGGATAATCCCCGTCGCATCGCTTCCAGTGTCCGTCTATACAATTCGTCGGCGCTGGGTTGGGCGCGTAGAGCATCATTGTCCATGTTTTCATCCTTCTCGGGCATGGTGCTATGTCATACTGCTCCGAACGGATACGCAAGAAATATTCCTATGATCCTGTTGGTTCCGGCTCATCCGGCTCCATCGTTCTTTGCACGGAAATTACCGCCCGTTTCCATTCCCGAATCGATAGGATGCCCATCCTCCTTTGAGCGGAGTGGCTGTTTGTTGAGAGCACTGGGAAGAGCTTCTGCGCGCGATTTCCGATCGCAGTCTGTGATCCTGTAATTGTTCGCAGATTTCCGCTTGGTTCAGTGCGTTTCGCAGATCCTTCATCGTATGTACCTCCGTTTCCGCAGGAAAAAACTGACGCATGCGCAACGCTTGGTCGGCTACATCCGATATCGCGACAGAGACGCAGAGATCGGAATGTGATTGAACGTGGATCGCATGCTGAAGAGAGAGCGGCTGTTCGATGCGGGCGCTTTGCGTGACGAAGCCGGAGCCAACCGGTTGGACATTCAGGCGTTCGACGCGGGAAAAATCCAAACAGTCGGGAACATCGAAACGCATTCCTGCTTTGGCGAGGATGACGAAGTGTTTCACGCGGAATTTCTCTTGCATGATTTCTGCGAGCGCCGGCAGGCGCGGATCTCGGATGAGCTCGATGCCCATGAGCAGTGTTTGAGGGTGTTTCTCCATAGGAACGGTGAGCCTACGCCTCCCGCAATCTCGGTCAACTGCAGATGGCCGGTCCTCTTTTTACTACCATGATTCCATGGCAATCGTTCTGCTCGTCGCCGCGCTCGTAACCATTGTCAGCGTTCTTTCGGCGCTGGCTGCGGACGGCCTGCTCACAGAAAGAATCAGCATCATCGGTTCCTTTGCGGGGCTTGAGTACACGCTTAATCCGGGAGTGGCTTTTGGCATCTCCTTTGCACCATTGCTCCAGATTTCCCTTATTGCAATCGCCCTGCTGGCCGTCGCGTGGATGGCGCGCAAAACACAAGGAACCGCGGAGCGCATCGCGTACGGGCTGATCCTCGGCGGCGGAATCGCCAACATCATCGATCGTCTGCCGGACGGGGTCGTGACGGACTACTTTCAGGTCGGAACATTCCCGGTTTTCAATGTGGCGGACTGTTGCATTACAGTCGGGGTCTTGATGTTGTTGATTGAATTGGGGACCGCGCGAAGACATAAGCGATAAGACTTAAGCTTTAAGCCACTGTTTCGTGCGATGAGTCAGAAAGCAGATGCTTAAGGCTTATAGCTTAAAGCTTACAGCCTTCATTTATCATCCAATCGCTACCACACGCCACTCCTTCCCGCTAAAATGCACCCCTCTATGGATATCCGCTACCGCGTACGCGGGGGGATTCCCCTCTGCGGCGACATCGCTATCAGCGGCTCGAAAAACGCGGCACTTCCGCTCATCGCGGCGTCCGTTCTCGTCCACGGCGAAACCGTGCTCCACAACGTTCCACGACTGCGTGACATCACCGTGATGCTCCGGATTCTGGAGTTCCTCGGTGCCGAAACTTCTTTTCAGGCCAATACCGTCCGCATCCGGACGCACAAACTCCGGAACCGGAAGATTCCTGCGGAACTCGTCTCAAAGCTCCGTGGTTCCATCGTGCTTCTGGGCCCTCTGCTCTCGCGGTTCGGAGAGGTCGAGATGGCGTACCCGGGCGGATGCGTGCTCGGCAAGCGACCGGTGCACGCGCACATCGCGGCATTGGAACAATTGGGGGCGAAAGATTTGAGCTCGGATGAGATGCTGCATCTGAAGGGGGAGCTCAAACCTGGCCGCGTGATCCTGCCGGAATTTTCGGTGACGGCGACGGAAAACGCGGTGATGGCGGCGGCGCTCATTCCGGGGGAAGTGCGGATCGATCTGGCAGCCGCAGAACCGCACGTGCAGGACGTGGAACGAATGGTGGCCGCCATGGGGGCATCGGTGGAGGGCATCGGCACGCACACGCTCCTGATCCATGGGCAGAAGACTCTGCAGCCGCAGACGCACACGGTCATCACCGATTATCTGGAAGCCGGTGCGTTCATGATTGCCGCCCTCGTGACGAAGGGCAAAGTGCGTCTGCACGGGGCAGACCCCGAACATCTGGTGTCTTTTCTCAGCGTTCTCAAACGCATGGGGGCCATCGTGAAAATCGAAGGCGACCACATTTTCGTGGATGGCGAATTGAGTTCGCTCAAGGCACTGGAGGTCCGTACCAACATCTTTCCCGGGTTCCCCACTGATCTGCAGGCGACTGTGGGCGTTGCCATGTCGCAGGCGCAGGGCGTGAGCCGCATCTTCGAACGTCTCTTCGAGGGGCGCATGGCCTATCTGTACGAGCTGGAGAAGATGGGTGCGCACATCGAGATCCTCAATGCGCACGAAGCGCTCATCATCGGTCCCACGGAGCTTCGGGGGCGCACTGTTTCCAGTAACGACATCCGCGCAGGCGCCGCAATGGTGCTCGCAGGGTTGTGTGCTCACGGCGAAACCACAATCACCGACGTGCGGTACATCGAGCGCGGTTACGATCGTTTTGACGAAAAGCTCCAGTCGCTGGGTGCGGATATCGAGAAGATCGCGATGGAAGAACAAAAAGTGCAGGAAGACGAAATCCTGCCGCTCCACGAGGGCCGCCCTGCCCCGCAGAAGGTTGGACGGTAAGTTGGCACATGCCGTCTTTCCGTTTCGGACTCTTTCCACTACCATGTCTCCGCTCTATGGCAATCATCTCCTCTCTCGGCGGTCTCACTCTGCAAGGCACGTTCGGCAAAACGAATTTCATCATCTTTCCCGCGACGCAGGGCAAAGCGGGTCCCGAGGGGACAGTGACACTCTTTGCGCATCCCGACGAAGAGCCCGTGGAGCGCACCATCAGTTGGCCGGGCGAGTATGACTTCAACGGCATCTACGTCCGCGGCCTCGGTCACGAGGAAGGGCGGCAGGTTTCGTACATCATCAATGCCGACGGCGTGCGTTGTCTCTTCCTCTCTTCCCCGATTCATGCGCTCAGCGAAACGGAGCAGGAGTGGATCGGCGACATCGACATTCTCGTCATGCCGATCGACGATGTGAAGATTACGCAGAGTCTCCTCGATGTTGTGGACCCGCGCGTCTTCATTCCTCTGGCCAATAAAGATGACAAGGCATTTCAGGAGGTGCTGAAGATCTGCGGGGTAGTGGGCAAGGAGGCAGTGGACGAGTACAAGGCGAAAGGGCTCCCGGCCGAGGGACGGGAGGTCGTGCTGCTGAAGGGGAAGAAGTAGGATGAAGGATTAGGGTTAGGATTAGGGTTAGGGGAAGTGATCCTCGTATTTTGCGTGCAGCACAGTACAATGGCGGCAGACCATGAAGCTCCTGTAGTTCAATGGATAGAACTGCCGCGTCCTAAGCGGTCAATGCAGGTTCGATTCCTGCCGGGAGCACCACAATGGAGATCAGGCCTCGGCTGCGGCGGCCCCTTTCAAAGACTGCGTAAGATCTTCGAGACTGTGCGATGTGAATTCCTCGAGCCTCAGCAGCAGCGCTGTTGAGAACAAGTGGACTGTGGCATTTGCATCCATGAGGTCTGCATCACTCATTCTCTGCACTCGTTCCAATAATGGCACACGCTGATCGCCAAAAATCTCCTCCGCACACGCACCCTCCAAGGCATCGCGCAGATCATCCTGGATGGTTTGGCAGGCAATGCCAGGGCGAGGCTTCTGAAAATGTTCTACGAGTTCCTTTGCTCTCTCCTGAGGTGTAACCGGTGTTTCGGGATTCGTCATAATTTGTTGGAAAAAGATGCTCTCATCCTAGTATTCCGTTTCGCGAGGTCAACTCAACGAGACAGCGCTTTCCGCAGTTCACCTGCCATGGTTTTAGCTGCAGCGTGAGCCGCTTCTCGCCAGTCCTTCCCCTTCGAGGCGAAGATGATAGAGCGCGAGGAATTCACGATGGCGCCCGTGCCGTTCACAAAACCAGCTTTCACATCCGCCGCGGTGCCGCCCTGCGCGCCGTAGCCCGGGATGAGGATGGGCGTATTTGGCATGAGGCTACGCAGATACTTCAGTTCTTCCGGGTACGTGGCGCCCACCACCGCGCCCACGCTGGAGTAGTGCGAAGAGGGGCCGAGCAGCTCCGCGCCCCAGCTCGCGACCAACTGCGCCATGTGCTCGTGCACCGTCTCGTCGCCGGTCGGCAGGTCCTGCAATTCGCCCGAGCTCGGATTACTGGTCTTCACGAGGACGAAGATGCCTTTCTCATTCTTGTTGCAGCGCTCGATGAACGGCTTGATGCCGTCCGAGCCTAAGTACGGGGAGACAGTGAGTGCATCGATGGGGCTGGCTTTGTGCAAATACGCTTCGGCGTACGCATCGCACGTTGAGCCGATATCGTTCCGTTTGCCATCGGCAATCACCAGGAGTCCCTGCAGCTTGGCGTAAGCGCAGGTCTCCCAAAAGGCGCGCATTCCCTCCCAGCCCAGCGCCTCGAAGTAGGCCATCTGCGGTTTCACGCAAGCGGCAATGTCCTTCACCGCGTCGATGATACCCGTGGAGAAATTCAGAAGTCCTTTGGCGTCTTTGGTGATCCCCTCCGGCAGTTTTTCCAACGCGGGATCGAGCCCCACGCAGACGGGGGATTTGTCGGTAATTGCTTTTGTGAGGGAGTCAGCGAAGTGCATCAGGCACATACTAACGCATTCTGTCTCACGAACGAAGCGAGTCGATCCAGTGGATGAAAGCGGCAAGAAAACGCTCTCGTCGCTCTCTTTGTGCGGGGGAAAGAGCGGCAATCAATTCCTCCTTCTTCACAAGCATGTCCGTGTCATTCCACCGTTCCCTGAGGCGAGTGAGTCCGATGAAAGGTGTGCGACCGTCCCAATCATAGGGAAGAGAACGGAACCCTTGTAGTGTCAGTGGAGGATCCCAGGTCACGTCGAGATCCATCCACGCGCCGTCCTCTCCGCGCACTTGAACGAAATTGTGCCCGTGATCCCACTCGCCTTCTCCGAGGATCGCAGTGAGGTGAGGAGGGAAGAGGAGCCCTTGCTCTCCCCAGCGGAAGGTGCAAACAACGGGCCTCCAGGGAATGCTGATGGCATCGAGACACGCCTGAAGCACCAGATGCTTTCCAGTACAGGTTCCAACGTGTTTCGTGTGAAGCACTTCTTCCATTTTCCTCCCTTCGCCCCATGGGATTTGTGTGACGGCCTGTGCTATCACACGCAGTTGCTCACGTGGAGCGCGTTTCGCGAGAGCCAGTTGATCCAAAAAGGACACGATGAGCGGGTGAGGCATGATGTTCAGTGTACTGCATCTATCACTCCTTAAAGTCTCCCCCATCCCCAACCCTTCCCCCGGTGGGGGAAGGGAGCACCTAAGCAATTACCCTCCCTCTCCGGGGGAGGGCGAGGGTGGGGGAGGAAGAAAATTACTCTTCGATCGTCTGCCGATACTGCAGAGCCTCCGCCACGTGCTCGATGCCGATGTGTTCCGCATCCGCCAGATCCGCGATGGTGCGCGCGACCTTGATGGCGCGGTGGTACCCGCGGGCGGAGAGACCCATCCGGTCCACGGCCTGTGAGAGCAGCCGTTGCGCGTCTTCCTTGAGCGGGCAGAGGGCATCGATTTCCTTCACGCCCATCTCTTTGTTGGTGCGGATTGCATGAGCACGGAACCGTTTGGCCTGGCGCACCCGTGCTTTGAGCACGCGCTTCAGTACGACCGCTGACGTATCGCCGTTCGTCTTCGCCGGGCGTTGCAGGTCCTCGATGGGGACCGGCTGCACGTTCACCGTGAGGTCGATGCGGTCCAAGAGCGGGGCCGAGATGCGCCGGTGAATCCGCTCTTTGCTACCCGCGGTAAAACGAGGCGGATTCATGGCGGCGACCATGGTGAAGTCCGCCGGAAACGTGACGGATCCCTGTGCCCGTGTGATGGTGATGCGGCGATCCTCCAGCGGCTGGCGGAGTACTTCGAGCACCTGCGCGGGAAACTCCGCGAGCTCATCGAGGAAGAGCACGCCGCGGTGGGCCAGACTGATTTCACCGGGGCCGGGGATCTGCCCTCCTCCGACGATACTGACCCCGCTTGCGGTGTGGTGCACCACACGAAACGGACGGCTGGTGATGAGGGGCACCTCGGGCGGGAGCAAATTGGCCACGGAGTAGATGCGGGTGACCTCGATGGACTCTTCTTGTGAGAGTGGGGGGAGGATGCCGCGGAATGCCCGCGCGAGCAGGGTCTTGCCGGCACCCGGCGCACCGCTCATCAGCACGTTGTGCCCGCCCGCCGCGGCGATTTCGAGTGCGCGCTTGGCATGTTCCTGCCCGCGGATGTCGGCGAAGTCCACGATCTCAGGATCGATGTTTGCAGCGCATGAAGCGGGCGCAGAAATGGGCGCTGGTTCCCTCTCGCCTCTGAGGATAGAAATCACTTCGCTCAAGTGGTCCGCAGCGATCACCTGAAGACCGGGGATGAGCGCCGCCTCCGATCCGTTGATGGCCGGGACGACGAGCCGCGTGATCCCCAACTTTCGACAGGCGATGGCGGCGGGCAGGACGCCGGTGATGTGCCGCAGGCTTCCGTCGAGCGCGAGCTCGCCCAAGAATGCCGTCGATTCCAGTACCTTTTCGGGTAACTGGATGGAGCCGTTGACGAGCAATACCCCGAGGGCGATTGCCAGGTCATAACGAGGTCCTGCTTTGCGCAGATCTGCAGGTGCCAGATTCACCGTAATCGTGAGACCGGTCGAGAAGTGGTACCCCCCTGCGCGCAAAGCATGCCTCACACGTTGTTTACTTTCCTGCACAGACATATCCCCGAGTCCGACGATGAAGATCTTGCCCTCACCCGGGGTGGAGCCCACCTCGACGGTGATGCGTTCACTCTCAAGTCCGATGGTGGCAAAGGAGGTCAGTTTCGTGAGCATGAAGATGAGGAAAACGTGTAGAGGTGTACTATAGTCCACCCATTATGTCGAGTGGAAAAGCTGGACGATCGTACACCTTAGCATTACAGTGCTATCCACTCCTCCATGGAGCCATGACGATGAACGCCGACACCGGTCTCAAGGGTGAAGAAATTGCGGCACGTTACTTTGTGTCGATCGGGTATGACATCCGCGGACGCAACGTGCGCATCGGGCGGGATGAGATCGATATCCTCGCGCACGATCCGGTGGATGACGTGATGGTCTTCGCCGAGGTGAAGACCCGCTCCAGTGACTCCAAAGATTTTCCGCCGGAGCTCGGGATCGACTGGCGCAAAAAACAGTGTCTCATCCATGCCGCCCGTACATGGGTGAACCGGCACCACTACGATCGCGGATACCGGATGGATCTTGTCTGCGTTGTGAATAGGAGGGTGACGAATCACCTCAAAGAACTGGAGTGGGAGTGAGTGTAGAATGCAAGGTGGCCTTTTCCCCTCTTTCCTATGATCAACATCAAAGCCTTCGCCCTCACCTGCGGCATCTTCTGGGCGGCCGTTCTCTTTCTCCTGTCTCTGTTGGCCATGAAGACGGGGCTGGGTTTGAGTTTCGTGAACATGGTGTCGGAGGTGTATCTGGGATACGGTCCGGCGTTTGTCGGCGCACTCATCGGAGCGGTGTGGGGTTTTCTCGATGGCCTCGTGTGCGGGGCGATTTTCGCCTGGCTTTACAACAAGCTTGCTGCATGAGTGTGTTGCGATGAAAACCATGCATATGTAACAGTGGGGATAGGACGCCAAACATTGGTCTCCCGTTCATCAGATATGGTCTATTTTTGGCTATTAGAAGCCAAGAGTGGTGGGTTGTTGATGTTAAGAAACTGTCAAGTATCCTGTGTAGGAGTTATGGAACGCCTCTGTTCAGAATTCGAGCAGAACCATCGGTCCAACAGTAATGTTTACTATTCGTTGATCCTGGGCGACGTGAAACAGGCAATTCGCAATCATTGTCCGGATGACTATGGACACCTGCTCACATCTATCCGGAGTGCGTTCGCGGAGGGAGATCTTCTCCCCAAAGAGAAAGCACATCTGGAGCAACTGCTTGAGATCCTTCTCATGAAGGATGGGGAGGAGCGCCGCAAGACCGTGCTGGGGTGCGTTCCGGATGCCATTACTCCACAGGAGCATCAATGGGCTTCGATTGAACATCAGTTCCGTATGGATAATAGAAGCCCGACTGTTTGCGCTCATCTTCAGCGCACGCGGGCGGGATGTATTCAATGTACGCAATCTATGCAGGAAGAATGCGAAAAGGTCTGCCCTGCGCGCTCTCAGAAACTGGCTTTAGAACCGGAAGGAGCGCTTGCATAGGGGTAAAAAACCGCTTATAGTGTCCGGGACATCACCGCCCTATCCAGAGAGGCGCCAAGGGAACTGACCCGTTATGAGGCGCCCCCCAACCCCCTCCCGCGCGAGGAACGGTGGGACCTTCAGCCCCTGACGGGGGAAGATAGCTCTCAAAGCTCATGCTTCCTCAATACGGGGAGGCGGGATTCTCCAAGTCCTAACCCTATCCCTACCCCCTATCCCATGTCTCACCTCTTCACTTCTGAGTCGGTCACCTCCGGTCATCCCGACAAGGTCTGCGATCAGATCTCTGATGCCGTGCTCGACTATGCACTGAGTCACGATCCCACTTCTCATGTGGCGTGCGAGTGTCTGGCCACGACCGGTCTCGTGGTGGTTGCCGGCGAGATCAAGACGTCGATCTACATTCCGATTGCCGAGGTCGCGCGCAAGACGATCGAAGAAATCGGCTACGACGATGCCTCGTTCGGCTTCGATCACAAGGCGTGTGCCGTGGTCGTGAGCGTGGGTGAGCAGAGTGCCGACATCCAATTGGGTGTGGACAGCGACAAGAACAAGACCAAGGAGCAGGGTGCCGGCGACCAGGGGTTGATGTTCGGGTTCGCCTGCGACGAGACACCCGAGCTGATGCCGCTGCCGATCTCACTGGCTCACAGGCTGACCAAGAAACTGGAAGAGGTTCGCAAGAGCAAGCTCATTCCGTACCTGCGTCCCGACGGCAAGAGTCAGGTGACCGTGCAGTACGGTGATGACGGCAAGCCCGAGCGCCTGCAGTGCGTGGTGATCTCGACCCAGCACGCGGAGAGCGCGACGCATGATGAGATCGAGGCGGACATCACGAAACATGTGATCAAGCCCGTGTGTGACAAGTATCTCGACAAAGATACGGTCCTGCACATCAACCCGACGGGACGCTTCGTGGTCGGCGGCCCTCCCGGCGATTGCGGACTCACCGGTCGCAAGATCATCGTCGATACGTACGGCGGCTATGGTCGGCACGGTGGTGGCGCCTTCTCGGGCAAAGACCCGAGCAAGGTGGACCGCTCTGCCGCGTACGCGGCGCGCTGGGTGGCCAAGCACATCGTGAAGGCGGGTCTGGCGCACAAGTGCGAGGTGCAGGTGGCGTATGCTATCGGCGTCGCCCGTCCGGTTTCCATCCGCGTCGATACCTTCGGTACGGGCACGTACGATGACCGTGTGCTCGAGAAGGCCGTGGAACAGGTCTTCGATCTTCGTCCCGCTTCCATCATCCGCGATCTGGATCTGCTCAAGCCCCAGTACCGCCAGCTCGCCGCGAACGGTCACATGGGCCGTGAGGATCTGAAGGTGAAGTGGGAGGAGACGCCGCGCATCACGGACCTGCTCAAGGCCGTGAGTGAGGCGACGAAAACGTCACAAGCGCATGCACCCAAAGCGGGAGCCACGGTGTGCTGATTTTCCCCTTATTGCCATGCCAAAGATTCTCTCTGCAGCAGATCTCATGGAGGATGATGCTCATCATGAAGTGTCGGATGCATTCGTCATGCTCCAGGAGGGCGTGTCTCCTATCGATATCATCCATTACCTCAGGGGTGAAGCCGTGAAGCTGCTCGATCCCGACCAGTTTGCACCTGAAGTGCAGGAAAGGTTCGAGCAACTTGAATTGCAGAAAGCTCATGCGAAAGCGGCAGACACGCAGCAACTTCCGCTATCATCGATGCATGGCTGGCCCCCTCCCCAAAATCATCTTTCTCCACGGCAATAGCGGAGAGGGCGTGGGTCATTACTGGTTCCCCTATGCCGCGCGGGAATTCCAAAAACTTGGTCTGGAAGTTGTAGCGAGAGATTTTCCCGATGCGCATCTGGCACGCAAAAGCATCTGGCTCCCGTTTCTCGAGCACGAGTGCGGAGCGGACGAACATTCCATTCTGATCGGCCACAGTTCGGGCGCCATCGCCGCCATGCGCTTTGCCGAGCAGCATCGGATCTTCGGATCCGTCCTCGTGGGCGCGTACTACACCGATACGGGCGTTGAGAATGAGCGACTGAGCGGGTATTTCGACGAGCCGTGGGACTGGCAGTCGATCCGGAAGAACCAGAAGTGGATCATTCAGTTCGCTTCCGTGGACGATCCGTTTTTCTCTGTGGAGGAACCGCGAATGGTGAGCAGGGAACTCAAGACGGAGTATCACGAATTCACAAACAGAGGGCACTTCTTCGAAAAAGAGTTTCCGGAACTCATCGCGGCGGTGCAGCAGAAGCTCTTCTAGCGTTCTCGACTGGCTAACAGTTTCGCAGCCTTCTTGTAGATTTCTTTGCTGCAAAAAACGGCGAATGCATTCTTCTCAATGGGGAGATGTTCCTCAGGCACCGCGGAAAAGCCTTCGATTGGCTTGGAGACAGCCGACTCACCCTCAACGAACCTGTTTAGGCCCCCATCAATGAGGACAAAGTCGGGAAAGGGATGATCGTCTCCTGAATCTGTTACATTGTTGCTTCTCATAGCCGTCACTGTGGCGTTCATGAGTCCTCGTACCGTCGCTTCAATGCGGGCATCCAATTCTTTCTGCGCCTGCAAGCGGGCGTTCGCGTCTCCGTTTTCTTCGGCTCTCGTTTTTCGAAACGAGCTAGCGACTCCGCGATTTTTTTCGCCTTCAGCTTTACGTTTTTCCATGGTGCGGTGACCGGACATATAATGGGGAGGAATGTATGGTGCGTGAAACTACCGCATGCCTTTTCCTTGTCAAGAATACTTCCTTACAATCGGTACGTTTTGAGCATCCTTCTGAGTTTCTCATAGGCAGGCAACACGCCTGCAACCGCCGCCCAGAACGCGTGCGAGTGATTGGGATGCAGGATATGTGCGAGTTCATGGACGATCACGTAGGTGCGCAGGTGCTCCGGAACGAAGAGCAGTGCCGTATTCAGCGTGATCCGGCCCCGCGGTGCGCAGCTGCCGAAGCGGCTCTGCATGTGGCGCAGTCTTACCTGTGTGACGTGGGTGCGGAAGGACTGTGCATTGATCTCATGCACCAGTGTTTCCATGCGTGGTTGTTCGGAAACACTCAGGAGGCGCCAGAGGAACTTTCGGAAGGTCGCGTCGGTACTCTTTGGCCCGCGCCGGACCATCCACCCTTGTTCCGTGTGTTTTGCGGATGTCCTCGCCCCTGTTTCCACGGTGAATGTGCGGGTGGTCCCGTCCCCGAGCGTGATCGGGAAAATCCCGCAGGTACGGAGGAGCGGAAGGAACGGATCAATGGCCTGCGATGCTCGGTGACTGGCGAAGCGGCGCGCCATGCGTTTAAGAAGGGACGCGATGTGCCGTTCCTCCTCCTGTGCGCTCAGGCGGGCTGCGAGCCGAATGAGTACGCCGTTATTCTCGAACACCGCGCTGGAGGTGCGGTTGCGTGTCCGTTCGATGCGGTAAGGAAGATGCATGAAACAAAAAAAACACAAAACAAGAATCGCCCAAGTCCTAATTCCCAAGTCCTAATCCATCAACAGCCGTCCCCGGATAGTAGTACTGCAGAATCTGCTCCGCGGTTTTGCCCTCGTTCGCCTGCCCTTCCGCACCGCAACCCGACATCCCTACGCCATGACCGGCGATGGGTTTGCCGATGCACCAGGGATCCGGCTTGCTTTCGAAGATTTTCTCGAACGGAAAATTCTTCCAGCCGTTTTCCGCAGGGGTGCGCGTGTGGCCGTCATCCGACGAGAAATACGCGGCCTTCACGATCTCGCCGTTCATCGTGAGCACCTGTCCTGCCGTGGATTTGACCGCCCGCACCCAGCGCGGGTTTGCGCGCTCCGCGGTGATGCCGGCGTAAGCCTGAAATCGTGCGGGGGAATCGTCGCCGTCGTAGGGCATGCCGGGAAACTTCCGGTTCTGTCCGCTCAAGTAGTACGCGGCGTAACTGCGTGCGGCAATCGCGAACGCACGCTGTTTCTCATAAGGCTCCGTGTCGGGTTCTTCCGACAGTCCAGCAAGGTATTCCTCCAGATCCACTTCGTTGATCAGCGCGGCCTTCCCATCAATCACCGTGCAGTTCACTGCTCCGCGGTATTGCGCGGCGATGGAAGCGATGTCGTAGACGGTGCAGGAAGCGGCTCCGGTTTCGCGGGTTGTGAGGCGGATGCGGATGAGGGGAGAGGAAACAGAGGAAGCAGAAGAAATAAAGGAAATAGAGGATTGGGCGGCACGTTGAGCTCCCGGCGTAGGAATGTTGATGCGGTCGGTTTCGGAGAAGGTCATGCTCACCGGCTCGCCTGCGGGTGACCGCATACGACGGCCCTCGGCATTCAACGTGAAGGTGACCGGTCCGATATCCACGGAATAGGTGCCCGGTTCGGTCGGTGCCTGCATCCTGAGCCGGATCGTCTCCACTTCTCCGGCATGCAGCAGGCGCGGCAGCAACAGTTCTTCGCGCACACGCAGATTCTGGTCATCGAGCTGCTGCCAGATGCCGATCCGCGGGTTCGAGCGCGCCACGGAAGCGATGCGTGCGCGACGCTGGACGATACTGTCGCCCGCGCGGAAGAGCAGCGACACCATCACCTGACCTCCCGGCCGCACGGACAAGTTCGTATCGCCGATCACCGTGAGCGTCGGCGCTGCTGTCGAAATTTTCAGTGACTTCAGGCGTTCCTGGCGGCGCTGGTCCGTTCGATCTGTGTAGTTTTCGTTGAGCGGCGGCGGAAAATTCACGCGCGCGGCGATGTCACCGGAAGCGACGTGTTGACGCACCTGATGGAGGACTCCGGCGAGGAAGTACCCTGGGCAGGCCGTGGAGACCACGTCACGGTGGCCGACAATCACGTCTTTCGTCTGACCATGGAATTGGATCTTCTGCCCCGGGTCGAGGCCGTAACGATCCGTGAGATTTTTGAGCAGCCATTGCAGACTTAAGACTTGGATCTGGCTCGGCTCTTCCACTTCGAAATTGCCGAGCAACACCACGCCGAGCGTGCCGACGTTGGCGCAGTACGCATGGCCGCCGATGACATTCTCTCCCCCGGCGCGCCCTTCATAGATCGTGCCGTCTTCGTCAATGATGTAGTGGTAGCCGATGTCACCCCATCCGAGGGACGCGGCATGGTACTGGTAGAGTGCACGCACGCGTTCCAGGGGACTGCGGGTGTCGTTGCGGATCATCATTGCCGTGTGGTGCACCACGATCATCCGGATGGCGGGTGAGTACGACTGCGGCCACAGGAGCGTTTTTCCGTTTTCGTCCTCCCGGGCGGTGC
>CAZVLZ010000017.1:0-19292 GCA_964628345.1 uncultured Candidatus Peribacteria bacterium
CCCCTCAGCAAGCGCACGATTCTGCGCATGGTGAGCTACTTCGCGCGGCACGAAGTGGATAAGCGCGGTCTCAATTTCGGCAATCCCGATCACCCCAGCAACGGCATCATCGCGTGGTTCCTGTGGGGTGGCGACCCCGGCAAGCGGTGGGCGAATGACATCAAGCGTCAGCTTCAGTGACTCTAACTCCCCTTCCCCATTCCTATGAATCCCTCCGATACCGCCCTCTGGTACGCGACACAGCAGAAACCGTTCTTCGCTCCGCCCGCATGGATCTTCGGCCCCGTGTGGACCCTGCTCTATTGCGTGATCTTTGTTTCGTTCGGCTTCGTGGTCTGGAAGGTAATCAAAGGCCAATGGTCTGCGCGCGTGCTCTGGCCATTTGGGATCAACCTCATCGCCAACCTGGCCTTTTCGCCCATCCAGTTTGGCCTCAAGAATAATCTGCTGGCATTTGTCGACATCCTCGTGGTGCTGGGGTCTCTGCTCTGGATGATCCGCGTTGCGTGGCCCCTCTCGCGCTCCGTCGCGTGGGCGCAAGTTCCATACCTGCTGTGGGTGAGCTTCGCTACCGTGCTGCAGGCCAGCGTGACGTGGTTGAACCGGTGAGGTGTGGTGTACACTGCACGGTCATGGAACTCTCTTCTTTCTCCCTCATCACCGGCACCTTCATGCTCCTCCTCGCCCTGCCGCTGCTCGTCGCGAGCGAAAAGACGTACGCCTTCGTGCAGCAGTACATGCAAACCGAATGGCACCTGCGCTGCACGGGCGCCGTGATCGTCGTCATTGCGGCACTCACCCTCAAGGAGGGGTATGCGATCGGTACGGATCCCGCGGGGCTCATCCGCATCGTCGCCTGGATCGGGCTTTTGATAGGACTCACGGCTGCCTGGTACCCGAACGTCCTCGTGCGTCTGACGCACCGTGTCTTCGATGACGCAGGCGTGCGGCCCGTGCTCGCGGTCGTGGCGATCGCCATCGGCGCCCTGCTTCTGTACGGATCCGAGCTGGTGTAAGGGTTAGCGGGCACGGCTCACACCCGTTGCCCGCTGCGCTTTTTGCCACTTTCACTCCCCGCTCCTCCTTTTCAGTTTGAGCACCCTGCGCTCTCTACGCCTTGAATAGAGAGGGCAAGATCTTGACCGACGGCGCACATTTCACTAAAAGCGTACCTTCACATGACTCCCCCTTCCTCACCCAGGATGGCAGTCAGAAGCAGCCCATACGAGACGAACGTCCCGGAAGGTTCCCCGGGGCACGCGTGGATCGACGCGGGCGATCGCGTGACGCGCAGTGAAGCTCGACAGATACTCGGTGTGACACCCAAGCAGTTCGATCGAATAGCGCACTGGGATGCAACATTTCCAAAACCACTGGATGGGAAAGATGCAGACGAGACCTACAGTGTGCATGAAATCCATGACTACCGACAACGCATCGCTGCCGTGCTCGCTGCCATTTCTGATCGAAAGCAGAGCAACGGAACAATCGTCACGTCTGAGCAGGAATCGGTCTTCACACTGCCTGCAATGGCCGCATATCTGGATGTCCATCCCAAAACCTTAGATCGATGGACCCGTTTCGATCCTCCACTGCAAGGTGCTATGGGAGCCTGTCGTGGGAGGCTCATCAAGGTCCTCACGGAACATCATGTCAGAACGTTTGCGCAGGCGCATCCGGATACCGTGGCGTACGCACAGTCGTTCAGAAGGATGACTGCCGCTGAACGGGAAGCAATTATCGCCCAGGCAAACGAACGCGCGCAAAATCATCCGTTCTTTGCGGACGTGATACGCACTCTTGCCGCGCAGACCGGGCGCAGTATCGAAACGATTCGCGTCCTCCTGAAGGCATACGTACAGGAGCATCCCGATTGTCCTCTGAGCCAAATGAAGGAACCCCCAAATGAGCAGGAAGCTCTGAAACTTGACCTGGAGTTCGTCGAAAACGAGATGTTTGAAGAGGTACAACGGCAACCGGAACGTGAGCAGGAAATTCTGGATGCCGCTCCCAGCGATCGGAGGATGCACCGGCAGCAAAGGAGCACGCAACGGAAGCAGAAGGAAACAGATCCTTATCTGCAACACCTCTACGAGGTTCCGCTGCTCACCGTCGGTCAGGAGCAGCATCTCTTTCGGAAGATGAACTACCTCAAATTCCGTGCACACGCACTTCAGGAGCGCCTGAAGGCACTGAACGTATCACAGGGAAGAGAAGAGGAGAGAAAGGATTTGGCCGAGAGCATTCTCGCTCTCTATGCCCAGGCAGAGCAGGTGCGCAATGACATTATTTCGGCCAACCTGCGGCTGGTGGTGAGTATCACAAAAAAATTCGCGCGTTCCGAGAACGGTTTCTGGGAACTCGTGAGTGACGGCAATCAATCCCTCATGCGCGCCGTTGATAAATTCGATTTTGCGCGCGGGTTCAAGTTCAGCACCTATGCCACGTGGGCGATTCAGAAGAATTTCTCGCGTTCGATTCCGCGCGAGGCAAGACAACGGGGCCATCTGTTCGATCCCACAAAGGTTGATTCCATACCGGAACCCGTCGATACGCGCGCGCAGCCGCAATTATCTGAGGCCACTGATAAGCATGATCGACAGAATGTCGCAAAACTCCTCTCACATCTCGATCCGCGCGAACAAGAAATTATTGTCCTGCGTTTTGGCCTGAGAGTTCCCATACCTGGCATCTCTGAGTCTGGAACATGCAATCCACACACACTCAATGAAATCGGCGCCCTGCTTGGGGTGACCAAGGAACGCATACGGCAGCTCCAGGATCGTGCGATGGCCAAACTGGAGAGAACGGCGCATGTACTGGGTTTCAGGCTGGAGGAAGGATAGGACAAATTTCATCCCACCGTCTTCGGTAGTGCTACCATCATCGACTTCCCGCTCCTTCACACCATTTTTCGTAGGGAGTCCTCTGGTCCTTTCCGTTTCTATTCCCAAGGAGGGGCCAGTTCCCCTCCCTACACTCAAGGAGACTCGATCATGAAACGGCTGACGCTCACGTGGGACAACATGCCTCACACATTCACCATTTGGCGGAAAGGGGGCGTCCTCGTCGGGACGTTCACCGTTCGCAAGGCCAAAGGGACCCAGCGCATCCCTCTGCGCTTCCCGCGCTCAGTATCCATGCGACAGATTCAGGACGCGTGGGAGAAGCAGAAGCGCCGGTGGAGGATTGTGACCAGTCCGGTCACGGGCTCCAATCTTTTTTTCGCGGTCCGGGCGATCAACCTGCCCAAGCACCAGATCCTCTGGTTCGTCCTGCACGCGAATTACCGCTCGTATGACGCGTGCGTGGTCCACAGGTTCGGGCTGCCCACATGGGAAAACGAATGTCTCTAGAGTTCCCTTGAGGAAGGGTTGGTGGGGGTGGTGCGCTTGCCGCATCGCCCCCTTTCCGTTGCAGGCATCTCCCCCACCCCTGGCCCCTTCCCCGGAGGGGGCGGGGAATCTCTCCGTCACAGCCAGAAAATCACACAATGGTTTCTTCCGTTTCGGACGTGGGTTCGAAGGTCTTCACCAGATCAGTGATGGCGTGCGCGAGGTCTAAGATGCGCTTGGTCCGCGCGGGGAACCACGCCTCGACCCACTCCTGCCGCTGCGCGTACGAAATGTCCCCTTCCGTGGGCGTATGGATCGCTCCCTTGGAAACCAGATTCATCGAGGAAATCGTACTCACATCCTCCTCAATTTTGCCCTTGAGGCACACGCCCACGGCCGCGCGATGTCCCTTCTCTTCCAGGCTCTTGCGCGTCACCTCCATGCCGCGTGTGAAGAAGAGGTGAATACAGTCGCACGCGTGGCGCGGAAGCATGTTGAGAATCGAAAACGCGGTGAATCCCGTGAAGAGCACGTCATCCACAATGGCGAGCGATTTGGACGTAACCGCCCGCTTGATCTGCTCCTCGATCGGGACATTCGTTTTACTTTTCAGCACATGGCTGCCATCCAACTGCTCGTAGCGCGTGATATCGAGGCGATGGATATGCGGGAAACATCCCCAGCGCCTGTTGAGCAACCGCGCGAGAATCTCGCCCTTGCGGCCGAAGCCGAGCGTCACGTCGAAGGGGGCGGGCGGCGGAAAAAATTGCAGGTAGAGCGCTCCCAGCTGCTCCTCCAGCGTGCCCATGCGCACGTTCTTCTCGGCTGCGATGTGCGCAATGAAATCCGTCGCCAGCTGGTATTCTTCCGAATCGATGCCGAAGCGGTTGCGCACGTGCGGAAGCAGGTTCTCGTGAACGTAGAGCAGTTTCGGCGTCGGGATCTTGTACGGGGCTGTCATGACAAAAGCGAGAATAGCGCATTCGGCTTGGTGTTGCTCTTTTTCCGTGCGCTCATTTTAGCGCCGCGCCACCGGCGGCCACAGGGTGCCGTTGCCGGATACCGCATACTCCGCCGGTACGCCAACCGGGAGAAAGCGGAAGGAGGCGCACTCATCCGGAAGCAGGTACGCCTTTGCGAGGTGCGACGGCAGCACGTTGTGTCCCGCGTAGTCGAATCCCGTCACCGGTCCCATGGGCGCATCGGTGATCGTAACCACCTGCGTGCCCCAGGTGTTCTGCAGCAGCTGACGGAGATCCTGAACGTACGCGTCACGCGCCACCGCGAATCCTTTGGTGGAGTCGGAGGCGTACGACTCCAGCGTCGCGATGCGGCCGAGGTTGGCAAAGAGCACGAACGCGCCGAAGAGCGGGAGCAGAACGGAGAGCGCCCCCTTTAGAAACGGACGCCGCCGCGGCAGACGGACACTGGTGAGCAGCACCGTGAGCAGCGCCGCCGCCGGAATGGCCGGCACGTAGAAGTAGCGTGCACGCGTCACGAACCAATCCACCGTGAATCCCTGCGCGATATCCGGTAAGACCGGCGGGGCGTAGAGGAGCACGGTCCAGGCGCAGAAGAGCAGGATGCGCGTCCAGCATCCCTTTCGCTTGGGGAGCAGAAACAGAATCGCGAGGACACCCGGAGGGATGAGACGGATCGGGAGCGGAACAGCCGCTCCATGGAACGCGAAAATGGATGGGTTGGCTCCCCAGAAGAAGCCTGTCATGGCATGGCCAAACCCCTCGAAGAGACCAACGAGCAACCAGCCTGCGGCCAGCGGCAGATTACGCATCGCCACGCCGAGTCCCTGCGCGCTCAGCAGGTAGGGATTGGCGTGCGCGTAGAGGAGGCGCTGCAGGAAGACGTAGGTGAGACAGAGGGCGAACAGCCCCGCCAATGCCTGCCAGACCTGCCGATCCGTCGCACGGCGCTGTCCGCCCTGCCGCTTCACGAAGAGAAAGAACAGGGCGAGCACGAACGGCAGTTCCATGCCGAGCGCGCTCGAAAACGGCATGCCGATCTGCGCGAGCACGGTCAGGACCAGAAACTTCATCTTGCCCGTCTTCAGAAAGCGCAGGAAGGCGAAGAGACCGAGCAGGAGGAAGAACGCGGCGAGCATTTTCATCTGGGCGGACATCCACATGGCCGTGCGCCAGTGGCTGGCCGAGAGGGCGAAGAATGCGCCCGTCAGCAATCCCGACCACTTCGACCTGAGCAATCTGCCGCAGAAGAGCGCAACGAGCACGGTATTGGTGCCGTGGAGCAGTAACGAGACGATGTGGTATCCCTTCGCCTCCGTGCCGAAGAGCGCGTACTCCATGACCCAGAGCAGTTTCGTCACCGGGATCATGTACTTTCCGTCCCCCGTCCAGAAGTATCGGGCATCCCAAGGTTCGCTTCGGAGCGCCGCGAGCACGTGGTAGTCATCGCTCATGAACGGGTGTCCCACGCTGTGACCGAAGGCCGCAAGAACGGCAAGCACGAGGGCCGTGCAGGCGAAGACGAAGACACGCTGTTGCCGGAGGAAAGGGATCACCCGTTCCATATCCGGGAGGATAGTGTACTACAAATTGCGCAACCACGTACGGAATTGATCAAGGGAACCCATCAGGTCACCTCGATCGAGTTCGTGAGCTGGAATGGAGCTCTGAGCATTGCCATCGCAGCATGCTGCGCTTTCTGCTTCGCGTAGTACAACCGGCAGTATCCGTGCAGTGTCACCCCCTGGCTGGTCACTTCGACCCAAAGGTCGCGAACACCTCCTGATGTTTCATACAAAATTTTGCGTTCAACTTGCACACCTAATTGACTATTTAGGACCTGTTTCGCACGGTCGCCCGATGCTCCCTGTATTCCAGCAACGCGTTTCTCACTCTTCCTGGAAGGTATGGCAATGGGACAAAACTCAAGCCGTTCATGTGGCGTCAGAGGGTAATTCATGAAGGTAGTGTGCCACTTCTGCGGCTCAAATCCACAGAATTGAAAAAATCCATTGCACGTCATCAGCCTCTACGCATCGTTTTGCGCGCTTTCAGCTTCTCGTACCACTCGTAGTACGCATCCCCCAGATCACCGAGGAAGCCCGCTGTCCCGCGAGCGCCACGCCGGAGGAGCGGAAAGAATCCCTTGCGGGACGTAGACGACTCCGGGCTGCTGCCCACCTCCTTCAATTTGCGGCTCCCCCACTCGACCAGCAGATCCGCAAGATGCTGCACGGTCGCGAGCGTTTGCCCGAGCGCTTTCGCCACGGTTGGCTTGCCGTCGCTCACGGTGCGATGGTGCATGGCAAACGTCAGACCGGAAGGATGACCGTCCCCTCCTCCGCCACTTCATCGACCTTCATGCCGACTTCCTGCCCCTTCGCCGCGGAATGGATCGGCGTGTGATTCACCTGCAGGGACGCAACCTTCTGCTCGAAGACACGTTTGCCGTGCTTGAGGAGGACTGTATCGCCCAACCGGATGGTCTCGTTGACGGCGACCACGGCAACCCCGATGCGGTCGTAGTAGTGCGTCACTTTGCCGATCACTTTCTCAGCGATGGCCTTCACCAACTTTTTTTTGGCCGCAGTAATCTTTTTCGACGCCTTCGCTTTGGCCTTCTTCGCCTTCTTCATCTTCTTCACCGGACGCTTCGTCGCCTTCTTTGCCCGACGAACGGGGCGGCGCTTGGTGGTCTTCTTCGCCTTCTTCTTCGTCACTTTCTTGGACTTCTTCTTGGAACGCAATTTCTTGGCCATACAAGTTGGGGGGAAAGGACAACCGGATTCTAGCCCTGCCTGCGCATGGAGAAAACAGGGAGGTTCTTTGGCTAGTGGAAGCCAAAAGAGGATCTTGTATCCTGCAAAACAGGAGGGCCGCCACCCCCTGCAAACGCGCCGGGCACGCCGTGTACGTTCCTGTATACTCGCAGCCCACTCACCTCACCACTCCATGTCCTACGACGATGCCTCCCTCGGACTGCATGAAAAGATGCACGGTAAATTGCGCGTAGAAACCACCGTCCCTCTTGAAACGAACGATGATCTTGCGCGCGCCTACACGCCCGGCGTTGCCGCCCCCTGTCGCATCATTGCCCAAAATCCCGAAGCCGTCTGGACGTACACCATCAAGTCCCACACCGTCGCCGTGATCACCGACGGGTCCGCCGTGCTGGGACTCGGCAACATCGGCGCGCGGGCATCCCTCCCCGTGATGGAAGGCAAGTGCGCGCTCTTCAAGCGCTTCGCCGGGATTGATGCCTTCCCTATCGCGCTCGAAACGCAGGATGTGCAGGAAATCATCCGGACGATCACGGCCATCGCTCCGATCTTTGGCGGCATCAATCTGGAAGACATCTCGGCGCCGCGCTGCATCGAGATCGAACAACGCCTCTCCTCCGCTCTGGATATCCCCGTCTTTCACGACGACCAGCACGGTACGGCAACCGTGGTCCTGGCGGGGTTGCTCAATGCGGCGAAAGTGGTGGGCAAAGAGCTCTCCCAAATGAAGATCGTGATTTCGGGTGCGGGTGCGGCCGGCTCCGCCATTACACGCCTGCTCCACTCGTACGGCGTGGGAGACATCATCGTCACGGATTCCAAAGGCGTCGTCACGCCGCATCGGGAGGGTATGGGATGGCTCAAAAATATGCTTGCCTCTTTCACCAACACGGGAGGCGCCTGTTGCATGCTCTTCGATGCCCTCAAGGGAGCGGATGCGTTCGTGGGTGTCAGCAAGCCGGGAGTGCTTAAGCCGGAGATGATCAACGTGATGGCGGAAAAGCCCATCATCTTCGCGCTGGCCAATCCCGATCCCGAGATGATGCCGGATGAGGCCAGAGCGGCCGGTGCCGCGGTCATAGCGACCGGCAGGAGCGACTAGCCGAATCAGCTCAACAACGTGCTCGTCTTCCCGGGAATCTTCAAGGGTGCTCTCGACGCGCGCGTCCGACGCATCACGCAGGGCATGATGGTGAAAGCGGCGAATGCACTGGCAGCGCTCGTGCCGCAACCCACGGCAGACGAGATCATCCCGGGCGTGTTCGATACGAGAGTGGTCGAAGCGGTTTCGGCTGCCGTGAGTCATTAGGAAATTACTTCGCCTAATGTTGTTCTGAGAATCACCGGCGGACGAAAACCCTCCGGCTGATTTTCTCGTTCTATGGAAAACTTGCGGGCAAAGTCATTTTGAGCGACAGCTGTCAGGCACGCAATCCTCTGCTCTGCATCCTGCACTCGGTCTATGCCAACTCGTGCTTTTTCAGCTCTTCTCCATTCCTCACACACTTCCTCAAGTGACCGACACAATTTCGTCATGCCTCACTCGAACAATTTTTTACTACTGCACAACATTGCATCGACTTTCTCGCTTGGCGCATTTGTTCGCAGCAGAATATTTTTTCTCTCCTCCAAAAGAAAATTGGGCGATCGAACACGTATTGGGATCAAAACACTTGCATCCAAGTGGTGTACGAGTGTACACTGCACTCATGCAATCTGCGGTGCTCATCCCAAGGCCAACTTCCGCACTTTCCGCGGTACGCATTGACTGCTCCCGGTCACCCGAAACCGCTCTCGTCTCGGTATTGGAGTGGATTTCCGCCTTCCCCAATCGCTCGGATCTGCACGTGGTACTCCCTTCACTGCGCGGCCAGCCAGCACACCGCCAAGCCCTCTCAAGCCTGCAGCGACTGGGCTGCCGCGTCACCTGCAAGATCTAATATTGTGTTCTTTTTCCGTAACGTTTCCTTAATGTCTCACGTTATACACTGTGTCAAGCATCCACTCATGGCTCACGAAACGCACAATCTCGGCATCGCCTTCCTCCTCTCCGTCCTCCTGGTCGCCGGGGTCGCCTTTGCGGGCAAAGCGCTCTTCGCGCCGACGAATGACGCAACACTGACCGCCTGTCAGCAGCACTACACGGTGGCCTGCCTGATTTAAAAAGTACACTTTGCTTGTCTGCGCGCGCGTGTCGCGCTAGTGTGACTGTGCCTTCGGCTCCTTTTATCATTCATACGCTGTGCGGGTGGGGCCTTGGGAAGCTAGGTGACTCTTCACTGAGTCACCTAGCAATTTTTATTGCATGGGATGGCTACCTGCGGTTTCCCTCCATGAACCCACCTTTCCCTTCAGCAATTGCGCTTCAGCGCCGGGTCCCGTCAGAGCCACCCAGCGCTTCGCGCTCAAATTAATTCACTAACTCGCTAAATCGAAATCTGCAATTTGAGCATGTTCCATTAACATTACTTGGCCCACTACTGATCCAATTATCATTGATTCGTAAAGAGAAATTTTGGCAACTAGGACATTCAATAAATGGTACTCTTAATGGTCTCGGTGATTCCTTAACCTTTTTAAGAACGGTATCTATCATCATTTTGTAATTAATAACATCATTAATTGGCTTGAGATACTCGTCAAGAATCATTGCCAATTTGATTCTTCTATTTTTGGTTGAGACATAGTTAACTAACCCTTTCTTGATAATCAATTCGAAGTGAGTTTTTTCAAAAAAATCATTCGTATGTATGTATTTTTTTTGCTTCATAAACATTGCAGAAGCGTTCAAAGCATCAGCAACTGCTGCATTAATTTCTTGATGAGATCCATTTCTTTTAAGAGGAAAGATTTCAAGGTGTAGGTCACCGCCATTTGAACAGCTCATTCTTGAGTATAAGTAATTTCGAATCTTGCCAAATAGTCTTTTCCCAACTTTCAATAAACCTGGCTCAGCCAATGAATCAATCGATTCAACAAGCTTGTCATTTAGTTCTACTGCCTTTTGTTGAATTAACCGTCTAGCCTCATTTTTAGACTTAACAAGTTTAGAAATTACCATGACATCAATAAGCTTTACATCGCCTGATCCATATAGGATGTCTCCGGACTCCTTTCTCCATGATTTTAGGTCATCACTGTCAGTTGCCATGAAAAGTGATGCGTCAGGAATTACCTTTGGAATTCCTTTATTTTTAAAAATATGATCAAACTCTTCTTCTGCCTTCACTGCAGCCTTCATTCCATGGTAGAGCGTCACAATCTCACGCGCGAGGCGCGCTTTGGCATCGCGGGGAGGACCTTGAAGAATCTTCTTCACCTCGTCCATGGGTACATCCGTGCAACACTCAAAGTACGTCGCCATCAGATCATCTTTGACACTCATGACTTTGCCGAACATGTCGGCGGGCTGATCCTCCAGATAGATGCAATTGTTGTACGTCTTGCTCATCTTGCGGCCATCCGTCCCTTCGATGATCTTCACGGTGAGGACAAATTTTTCTCGCTTGCCGAGCGCTTTCTGCAGCGTGCGACCCGCGAGCATGTTGAACTCCTGATCGGTGGCCCCGAGTTCGCAATCCACATCCAAATGCGCAGAGTCGTATCCCTGAAAGAGCGGATAGAGAAATTCATTGATGAAGATGGGCTTGCCCTCCTCTTCGCGCCGCACGAACATGTCGCGCTGTTCCATTTGTTGCTTCGTGAAGAAACTCGCAAGCTTCAGTAGGTCACGACCTCCCAGTTTCTCCAGCCACTCGTGGTTGTACACCACAGTGATCTTGCTGAAATCCAGCACCTTGCTCGCTTGTTCCTTGTACGTTTTGAAATTCTCCTCGATCTGTTCGCGCGTGAGAGGAACGCGCGCCTCGTCACGTCCTGAGGGGTCACCGATCATGGCCGTGAAGCTGCCGATCAGAAAGATCACCTCGTGTCCGGCTTCGGCGAACGCCTGGAGTTTTCGCAAAGGCACAGTGTGCCCAATGTGAAGTTTGGAACCCGTGGGATCAACGCCGTTATAGATCCTCAGTTTCTTGCCTGAAGCAAGCTTGGCCTTCGCAAGATCCTCGGGAATCACTTTCGCGACGGCACGAGTGAGGAGGTCTGAAGATGCTTCCATGCTCTGCAGGATACCAGCACTATTCCATCGCGAATAGGCTGTTTACGCTACACTGAGCGCATGGATTTCGTTGTTTCCGACCGCGCACGACTGGACGTCTGTCTCGTCAGCATGCAGGTATCACTGAGCCGCGTGAAAGCGGGCGCTCTGATACGCAATGGAGCCGTCCTCTTGAACGGCCGGGTTGTCCGCAAGCCCGCACATTTGGTTCATCCGGGTGACACGGTACGAGTCACTGAGGGCGGTGAACGGGCAAGCGAGAGCCATATCACTCCTGTGAATTTGAAGCTTTCGATTCTCTATGAGGATGAGGCGTGCCTCGTGATCCAGAAACCCGCGGGCATCGCCATGCACCCCGCACCGGGGCTTGCGAAGGATGAACCGACGATCCTGCACGGCGTCGCCTTCCTCTTTCGGAATCAGCGCGGGAAGCTTCCCGCGCTGCCCTTCTCGGCCGCTTCGGTTCTCGTGCATCGGCTGGACCGCGAGACCACAGGGTGTCTCCTCATTGCCAAGTCACCCCAGGCACATACGGCTCTGCAGAAGCAATTCAAAGACCGGACGATCCGCAAAACCTACCTCGCTGCTGTTGCGGGAGTTCCTGCAGAAAGCGAAGCGCACATCGACGCCCCCATCGGCCGGCACGTGTCGCAGCGCACGAAGATGTCCGTCATGGGCGCGACGCACGCGCGCAGCGCACAGACGACGTACCACGTCCTTTCAGCAACGAGCGGTGCGGCGCTCCTCGCCTGTGACCTGCACACCGGCCGCACCCACCAGATCCGCGTGCACCTGAGCGCCATCGGACACCCCGTGCTTGGAGACGCAACCTACACCTCACCCATGAGCGAGCGTATCGCGGAGGAGAAAGGAATTCACAGCCTGAGCCTCCATGCATGGAAACTCACGTTCCGCTCTCCCGCGGCGAAGAAGAAAACAACGGTCGTCGCACCACTGCCTCCCCTTTTCCGTAAGACCCTGAAAGCGCTGTCACTTCCATTCGCGGACACAGAGAAGTAGAATCAGGATTCCTTCCCACCCGCATCATGGACTACCCGCGCAAACCCGCTACAACGGATCTCCCGATCCTCGAGGCGCTCGAAGAACGCTGGAGTCCGCTTGCGATCAGTGACCAGCCTATAGAGGACGACAAGATTCAGGTCCTCTTCGAGGCTGCGCGGTGGGCGCCCAGCAGCTTCAACGAGCAGCCGTGGCGCTACGTGTACGCCACCAAGACCGACGGAGAGGCGCGCGAACGGCTCGAGTCACTCCTCCTGCCCGGAAATGCCTGGGCGAAGAACGCCTTCCTCCTCGCCGTGAGCTTCGCCAAGAAGACCTTCACGTACAATGGCAAAGAGAACCGTCATGCACTGCACGATACGGGTGCCGCCTCGGCCTATGTGGCTGCCCAGTGTCCTTCTCTCGACCTTGTCGCGCATCAGATGGCAGGCTTCAAGGCAGAGGAAGCCAACACGCTCCTCGGGGTTCCCGCAGATTTCGTGCCGGGTTCCATGATCGCCATCGGCTATCCCGGCGATCCGAAGGCTCTGGATCCCAAATTGCAGGAACGGGAATCAGCTCCGCGAGAGAGAAAACTTCAGAAGGAGTTCGTCTTCCGGGGGCAGATGAAGTAAGGGCCGTGCATTGACATATTTAATAAATATTTCTATTATTTACATATGGATCAAAATCAGAACATACCGCTCTCGTCAGAAGTGATCCCTGCAGGGACGGGGCTCGTGCAAGCGATCCGGTGTCTCGGAACGCAATACGACACAGAAAATGGTGGCACAATGACCAGATTGCACGAACAAGTGATTGCACAGATCACGACATTCGCTCGTGGCGTTCGACGTGTGTGCTGCCCCGAAGCGCAGCACGGCAGAAACGGAAAGGTGGCATGCGGCGGCAACTTCGGTGCGCCGTGTACCTATGCCTGGGAGGATCCTACTTCCTGAGTCATAAATAATCTGTCGCGTAGTCGCGGGTGGCTCTGACGGGACCCGTGACTTCGCGACACCGCTTAAAGGGAAAAGAGAGCCCATGAGAGAAAAACCGTAGGTTTGTCTCTCATGAACGTCAGTACGTCACCGTGTACGTGGTCGTATCGAGAATCTCCCCCTGCGCGTTGCGCGCGTTGATAATGTACGTGTGCACGCCCTTCTTCAGTGTCCCCAGCGCGGGATCGGCAATGTAGTTCCAGAAGGTCTTGCCGGGCGTGAAGAGACGGAGTTTGTACCCATCCACCCAGACGCTCGCGGTCTCGGGCGGGTTGGTCCCTTCCAGCAGGAAGGCGCTGCCGGTGGACGTGAACTGCGTGCCCGGCACGGGTCCCGTCACCTGCACGGTTCCGGGTTTGAGCGGGGCATTCTTCGGCAATTGCTCCTCGGACGTGATCTCTGGTGCGCTGCTGCCTGCACTGCCTGTGTTGGTGTTGATCACTCCCTCGCCCTCCCCACCGAGCACGATCGTCAGTACGGCTGGCTCGCTCTTCCTCCCGGCATCGTTGATCGCATACACCGTGAACACATTCTCGCCCTCGTGGAAATTGTCGAGCTTGGTCGCTGCCAGGTACGTCCACTGCGCATCTCCAGGCTTGAAGATCTGCAGGCGATAGTCGTTGACGATAATGCCGGCCGTGCCCGCGGGGGCCGTTCCGCTGATCTGCAGTTCCGTACGCTGCGTCCGGTAGGTCTGGCCTGTTGCGGCAGGCTGCGTGATCGCAGGGGAGGCAGGAGGTTCCAAATTGCGCTTGATTTGGCGCACACCGGTCTCGAGAACGGCACCCTGTTGATCGAGCGCTTCGACCGTGATGGTCACGGTGTCCTCGTCGGGCAGGGAGAGCTCGATCACGAACGTGCGGTCCGATGCAATCGTCGCCTGATAGCCGTTGACGCGAACGGAGGAAACCTTGCTCCCCACGGCTCCTTTCACGCTCACGGTCGCCACCGAGATCGTCGCGTTATTGGCCGGACTCACGATGGAGAGCGCCGCGCCCTCCTCCACCGTCACACCCGATCCCGTCTGCACGGGATTCCTGGGCTTCTGCGACGCGTAGAGCGTCCGGCTTTCCTGCACGAACGTGGGGATGGAACCGAGCGAGGCGAGCGCGGACCGGTACTGGTAGAGATCGGAGGAAGGATTGAAATCCTCAGGGAGAGCGATCTGCTGACCTTCGCCCACGATCACCGGAATCGGCGCGTCGGGAATGTCGAGCTTGATGCCGAGACCGTCCGCCGCATAGACCGTAGCGGACCGGCTGCCGATCACCGCATCCGTCGCGCGGGGAATGTCGAAGCTGATCCCGTTCGACGATTCGATCGTCCGCACGATTGATCCCGTGAAGGAAGACGACACGGGAGTGGACACCCACACCTGGCCGGAGGACAGGACGAGCGTGATCCGGGATTGTTCGGTTTTGAGATCACTCTGAAGCACTGCCACCTCCGTCTGATCGCCGAGACGCACCACCGAGCCGTCGAAGAACGTGAGCGCAGCCCTGCCGGTGCCCGTCGTCTTCACGCGGTCCGAGGCGTAGAGCTTCATCTCGTCCTGCGCAATGCCGAATTCTTTGCCATCGAGCGCCACTTGCGTGGATCCCTGTCGTTCCACCGTGAGCACGACGGCCGCCTGGCGCGCACGATTCTTGAGACCGATGCGGTCCATCAGCCACGAACCGGCGAAGTACAGGATCAACAACGCCAGAACGATGCCGATGACCGGGCGGATCACCCTCCTGAGCGGCGACGGTTCCGCGAGAGCGAAATGATTCCGGCGGTGACGGTAGTAGAGCACGGAAAGTGAGTGATTGGTCTGTCATGGTAGGCGCGAATGCAGGAGGAAAGCAAGGTCTCGGACTTCGGGAATGGGACTTCGGACTTCGGAACGATGGTTATCATGCATTTGCTCACAAAAATAACCCGATGTCCGAGGTCCGAATCCCTCCTCCCTACCGTGTCACCCGATCCATCCGTCTTCGCTCCGCTTCTCCGAGATTCCTCTCACTGGTGTCTCATAACCCACACAATGCAATAGAATGGCACTTCAAATATAGAACTTCACCGTGTCACCCGATCCACCTCCGATTGCACGGTGATGTGCTGCTTCACCAGCGCATTGCCCATGTCGCGCATGGAAATATACCCTTGCTTGCGGGCTTGCTGCTCAATCGTGACGGCCGATTCATTGGAAAGAATCAGATTCTGGATTTCGGGCGTAGCTTCCAGCAGTTCCGCGATGACGGTACGGCCGCCGAAAGAGGCGCTGTCCGCAGGGTCCACCGTCGCCCCCTCCTTCTGCAGTTCTTTCTTGAGCGTGCGCACGAGACGCTGCGCCATCACCCCGCGCAGAGCGGGAGCAAAGGTGTAGGGACTGACGCCCATCGAGAGCAGACGGGGAATGGCCTCGATGGCGGAATTGGTGTGCAGAGTCGAGAGCACCAGGTGACCGGTGAGCGAGGCATCGATGGCCGTCTGCGCCGTCTCCAGATCGCGGATCTCACCCACGAGGATGACGTTCGGGTCGTGACGGAGAATGGACCGCAGCCCCGTGGCGAAGGTGTAGTCGTGCGATGCATCCATCTGACTCTGCACGATGCCGCCGATCTCGTACTCAATCGGATCTTCCAGCGTGATGATGTGGCGGTGCGTGCCGATGAGCGTCTTTAAGAGCGCGTAGAGCGTGGTCGTCTTTCCCGAACCCGTCGGACCGGTGATGAGAAAGAGTCCGTTGGCCACCCGCATCATCTCGGTGAGCTTGCCGGCCATCGCATCGGGAAAGCCCAACTCCTTGAGCGCGACGATGCCGCGCTTGGGGTCGAGAAAGCGTAGTGTAATGGCCTCGCCGAAGCGCGAAGGAATCGTCGCAACACGAATATTGACCGTTCGACTTTGGACATTGCCCGACGCATCCTTCTCCGTGACACCGAAGACGAGCTGGCCATCCTGCGGGATATCGGTGATGTTCATTTTGAGTTTCGCCGCGAATTTCACGTGGCGGAGGAAATCCGTGTACACGTGATGCGAAATGTGTGCGATGAGCTCCAGGACGCCGTGCAAACGAACCTCGAACCGGACGAATTCCTTCTCGGGAGAGCAATGCAGATCCGAAATGCCCTGCGCGACGCACTGCTGCTCAAGGGTATCGAGCAGGGTCTTGCCGTCCATCTGTTCCCATTGATTCGCAGCCATCTGATTATTATAGCAGGGAAACTATTTTTTGGCTATTGGTTCTGTGAGGAGAATTATGAATGAAGAACTATGAATGATGAGCGAAAAAACACTCGTACCATGACATTCTTGATTATGTATTCATTGTTCTTCCTTCTTCCGCGTCCGTGGGAATGTGCTCCACCCAATGGGACTTCATCCTTATAATGCAGCGCCATGCACACGTACCGGTTACCTTCCGAGAGCCAGCGCAACCGCACCATCGAGCAGCGGATGCTCATCGTGCACGTGGTGCTCGCCCTTGCCGGGCTCATCATTCTGGCACGGCTACTCGAGCTCCAGCTGCTCCGCGGGGATGAATACCGTTCCTACGCGCAGGCGCAGCACTACGGCGGGGTGGTGCTTCCGGCCCGGCGCGGCGAAATTCTCTCACAGAGCAGCAAGACGAACGAGACGAGCATCCTCGCCACCAACACCACACTGGACCTTCTCTACGTCGATCCCCTCGTACTGGATGATCCGGTCATGGTGGCGGAGAAACTCGCCGACCTGCTCGTCACGCCCGAAGTGCATGCGGCGTGCACCGCCGGTTCCGCACTCTGTCCGCGCGAACTGGTCTCTGAGTATGCGGCTTCGTTCGACCCGATGGTCCGCATGAACGAGCTGCTGTCGTCGACACTCCTGGAACCGCTCCCCAAGGATTTGCCGCCCCCCTCCCCCGAGGACATTCCTCCCCTCACCGAAGTTCGCAGACGCTTTGCACGATCGATCGAGGAACGCATCTCCCTGAAGCGCGTCACCTTCGTGCCGCTTCTTTACGGAGCGAACAAAGTGCAGATGGCGGCCGTACAGGAGCTGGACATCCCCGGCATCACCGTGCAGGAGGACACGCGCCTGATCTCGGCGGATCCGGAGCAGGTCAATCAGGCGCAACTCTCCGTGATCGCGCGCAAGCTCTCGGAACCCCTCGGCAAAGATCCCGTGGTGTTGCGGGACCTTCTGCGCAGCCGTCCGCTCCGGTACGTCTCCATCATGCGCAGGCTTCCCCCGTCCGTCTCGCTGCGCATCAAGGAACTGCTGCTCCTGTCTCTGCAAGAGACCCTCGCGCGCAAGAAAGCCGCGCGCACCGTGGAGGAAGCGGAACAGATCAAAGATCCCCTGCGGTGCATCGCCCTGATCGCGGAGCACTGGCGCTACTACCCCGACGGTACCGTCGCCTCGCACGTGGTCGGGTTCCTCAATCCCACACAAGAGGCCCAGTACGGCATCGAACGCACCTTTGACCCGCAGCTGCGCGGGCAGGAAGGACTCATCTCGACCGTGAGCGACCCGAGCGGGGGGCAGATCCTGACCGCGGACCAGCGCATCGTGGATCCGAAGGACGGCGATACCATCGTGCTCACGATTGATCGCGCCATTCAGAAGGAGGTGGAGATGATCATGGATGCCGCCGTCGAGAACGCGGACGCCGACAGCGGCCAGGCGATCATCATGGACCCCGAAACCGGACGCATCCTCGCCATGGTGAACGCGCCGCTCTTCGACTCGAACAATTACGGCGATGTCTTCGACAAGGTGCCCATGACTCTGAGTGCGCAGCAGCAGAAGCAGATCGTGGTCGAGATCTATCACCCCGATACGCGCGCGTTCATTCTCAAGGCGTACATCGATGACGTGTTCACCGAAACGGGGCGGTCCGCTCTCTCCGCCGAAAAACAGAATGACCTGCAAGAAATCGAAGCATTCTACGAACTCAAAGATATCGTGCGCTACTACCTCTACCTCGGCGAAACCACGCGCGTCGAACTCTTTCCCACCGACCGTCCGGAGGTATGGCTCAAGTACAAGAATGGCATTGGCGTGGGCGCGTACCTGAACCGCGCGGTGCAGGCGGTGTACGAGCCGGGATCCGTGATGAAACCGGTCACCATGTCGATCGCGATTGATCAGGGCGAGGTCACCCCGAATGACATCTACGACGACATCGGACCGGTGAAGGTGGACGAGTACACGATCCAGAACGCGCTCTTCAAGTACTACGGCAAAGTGACGATGACCAACTGCCTGGAGTTCTCGATCAATACCTGCATGACATCGGTCTCCGCCAAACTCGGGCGCAAACTCTTCTACCGTGCATTGGACCGCTTCGGCTTCGGACACATCACGGGCGTGGAGCTGGAAGACGAACTCCCGGGGGAACTGCGGCCCTGGAAGAACTGGAGTAACGCGCTGCTCGCCACCAGCTCGTACGGACAGGGGCTTTCGGCCACTCCGCTCCAGATGATCACGGCGTTCGCGGCGCTCGCGAATAATGGCAAACTCATGAAACCCATGGTCATCGACCGCATCATCCGGCCGGACGGCACCGTGGAGCGCACGCAGCCCAAAGTGATCGATCAGGTCATCACGCCCGAAACCGCTCAGACCATCACGGCCATGCTCGTGAGTTCCACCAACAACGGCTACGCCAAATCCGCCAAGATTCCCGGGTACCGCATGGCGGGCAAAACCGGAACCAGTCAGATCGCGGGACCGGGCGGAAAGTACGAGACGGGCACCGGCTCGGTGATCACGTCGTTCGCAGGGTACGCGCCCGCCAATCACCCCAAGTTCGTGGTACTGGTCAAATTTGACCGCCCGAAGGCGAAAGGCAAAGAACTCGGCGTGCAGTCCGCCGCACCGGTATTCAAAGACATCGCGGCGTTCCTGTTCAAGTACTATGGCATACCTCCTGATGAAAAATGAATAGGGCATCCTCCGTAGCTCCGGAGGAGCGAAGGATGGACGGTATTCCACCGGATGAAAAATAGCCTGGAGGGTCTCATTAGCCTCCCATGGCCTCAATGATGGCCCGCGCCAATTTATCAATGGCCTGTTTTTTCCGGTTATTGACAGTGGTGGGCGACAGGGAT
>CAZVLZ010000018.1:0-18233 GCA_964628345.1 uncultured Candidatus Peribacteria bacterium
GGGCGGGATTGAAGACGTGAAGAATTAAACGTAGACGCGTCCCGGCGGGACGCGTCTACGTGGCCATTTACTTTCCAATATGCTCCGTCTTGAAATCACAACACCGGACCGTCCCATGTTCGAAGGGGAGGTGGATTCCGTGTCCCTGCCGACTCTCGGAGGAGAAATCACGATCCTGCCGCACCATATTCCGCTTATTGCGATCATTGCGCCCGGTGCGATCACGATCCGGCAGAAGGGCAGTGAGCAGATCCTCGCAGTGTCACGTGGGGTCATTGAGGTGGACGGCCGCACGATCCGCGTGATGGTGGATACCGCCGATCGCGCCGATGAGCTGCAGGAGCAGGTGATTCTTCAGGCCAAGGCCGAGGCCGAAAAACTGCAGAAGGAGCGGCGCGATGACCGCGAGGGATTTGCGGAGGCCACCGCCATTCTCGAGCGCGAACTCGCGAGGTTACAGGTGGTGCGACGGCGCCGTGGAAGCCGCAGACCGGTTCCTCCGACGCAGCATGGCGAATGAAGTGCCGCGTCCGGGCGGATCGAAGGGAATGGGCCTCATGCTGAGCCTCCGCCTCGCCTGGAATTTGGGGTTCATCATTGCCCTGCCTGTCGCTGTGTTCGGTTTCGGCGGTGCCTATGTCGACAAGCATTTTGGGACCACCCCGATCTTCGTCATTACGGGTTTTGTGATGGCGATCGTCCTCTCGGGCATAGGGGTGTGGCGCAAGGTGAAGGAAATTCTGAGAGATGCGTAACAGTCAGGCGGCCCTTCTCTGATCTGCTTCTCTAAAACACAGGGCCTTCCCTCTCCCGACGGGGGAGGGAGGACTCTCTTGTGTATTCGTGCTCTTTTCTGGAATTTCATTTGCTCTCCTGTCCCTCCATTCTTTATCCTCATCGGCGATGGCTGCCATTGAACCGCCCACACTCGCCTCTGAAACGATCGCGCATATCGGGTCCTTCGAGATCCGCAATACCTTGATCATGGCGTGGATAGCGATGCTGGTGGTCTTCGCATTGGTCTTCTTCGCCCGCCGGACGAAGTTCAGACAAATCCCCGGGCGCTTTCAGGCGTTTCTGGAGCTGATCGTCGAGGGGCTTTTCGGGTTCTTCGATTCCATTATCGGCAACAAGAAACAGACCCGCATGTTCTTCCCGCTCATCGCTACGATCTTCCTCTTCCTTATGCTGGCGAATTGGATGGGCATCCTGCCGGGCGTCGGCAGCATCACCATCCCGGAGGAAATCCATGGTGAGATGCTCAATCTGCCGATCTTTCGTTCCATGAATGCGGACGTGAACATGACGCTGGCAATTGCGCTCATTTCCGTCATCGCGACCCAGCTCTTCGGCATCGCGGCGCTGGGCGTGCTGCCGTACGCCAACAAGTTCTTCGTGGCTCCGTGGCGCGATCCGATCGGGTCTTTCGTGGGGATCCTCGAATTGATCGCGGAGATGGCGAAGATCATCTCGTTCTCCTTCCGTCTCTTCGGCAACATTTTTGCGGGCGAAGTGCTGCTCGTGGTGATCAGCTACCTCATGCCGTACCTTGCGCCCATTCCGTTTTTGGGGCTGGAGCTCTTCGTCGGGTTCATCCAGGCGCTGGTCTTCTCCATGCTCACAGCGGTCTTCCTCAAGATGGCCGTGACGGCGCATGGAGGACATGAAGGACACGGGGAACATGTGGGGGAAATGGCGCATGCGTAGGGGTTGGGACTTAGGACAGAGGACTTAGGACGAAGGGTGTACTCTTTCAGTTTTTTGGGCTTTTTCTGAACGATCAACGTATGCCCCCTCTCCATGAAGGAATCGTGGGCGGGATAGTGGGGTAAAGGGGTGAGGCCGTAAAGACGCATTGCTAATGCGTCTCAAACAAAACAACCAAACTATCTGTCAAATATAGGCAGAGTCGGCTCTTAGACCCTTGATTGTCTCTTGCGTCGTCCCTACAATCCGCGGCGTTTTCTCATCTCCACTTCTTTCCCACTTTTTTATGCCAGAAGTCGCAGAAGTCGCCAAGACCGCCGTGTCTTCGATCGACAAAAATTTGCTCGTCGCGATCACCATGGGATTCGGTGCGCTCGTGCCTGCTTTTTCCATCGGTTGGATGGGTAGCAAGGCCATGGAGGCCATCGGCCGCAATCCTGAGGCCGCGAACCGCATCCAGACGCCGATGGTGCTTGCCGTCGCGTTCACGGAAGCCATCGCGATCTACTCTTTGGTCGTTGCTCTCATTATCAAGTTCGTTTGATTCTGTGTCCCGCCCGTTCCGAACGTTCCGTCCGGAACGTTCGGGCGGGTCAGCGTTGAGCGATCAGTGGATAGCTTCAGCAGCTGATCGCCTGCCGTTGACCATCGATTTTCTTTCTCTCATCTTTCATGGAATTGCTCACTAAACTCGGCATCAACTGGCAGCTCCTGATCGCGCAGATCGTGAATTTCGTCATCGTGATGGGGGTGCTCGGGTACTTCCTGTACCGCCCGATTTTAAATCTCCTCGATTCCCGCACGGAGCGCATTCGCAAGGCCATGGAGGAAGCCAAGCGCATCGAGAACCAGGCGCAGGAGATGGCCAAGGTGCGTGAGGCGGAGATGAAGCGTCTCGATCGCGAGAGCGGCGAGCACTTCGACCGCATTCGCAAAGAGGCTGCGGAGCTTCAGGCGGAGATGCACGCGACCGCCAAGAAAGAGGCCGATGCCATGATCCAGAACGCTCTCAAACGCATCGACGAAGAGCGCAGAGTCATGATGGAAGATGTGATGAAGACCGTGAACACCGTCATCGTTCGCATGACCGAAAAGCTCCTCGAGCGCGAATTCACTCCCGCCGATCAGAAACGCATTCAGGATCAACTGGTCGCGGAGCTTCCCAAGATGGTGCGATGAAGATGACAGCCGCCTCCCTCGCCCGCGCATTTGCAGAAACAGCCAGGACGCTGCCGGAGGCCGAGATCCCCGCTCTGGCGGAGGCTGCCGCACACATCCTGATCGCGCAGGGTCTCTTCAAAGATGCACACATCTTTCCGCGGATGGTGGAGCGCGAATGGGTGAAGCGTGACGGAGGAGTGCAGATCAGGATCACAACGGCATCCAAGGATTCCGTTTCCTTCAAGAAAGAGATCGTGCATGCCGTCGAACAGGCGCTCAAGCGCTCCTGCCAGATTGAGGAACAGAGCGATCCTGCCCTGCTCGGCGGAGTGCTGCTCCAGGTCGGTGACGAGCGGTACGACGCCACGCTCCGCGGAGCCCTCCGCGATCTCTCGACCAAGCTTACAGCTCCCATCTCTCTCCCTTGACCTTCACCTTCTACCTTAACCTTTCCCCTTCGTCCTTTTCCCTTCTCCCTTCGTCTACCCCCTCTCTGTATGTCCCTCAGCCAGACACTTCTCAAATCGCTCGAAGACCGCATTGCGTCCTATCACAAGGATGTGAAGCACGAACACGTCGGCACGGTGCTCTCGGTCGGTGACGGCATCGCCACCGTTGCGGGTCTTTCGAAGGTCGGCGCCGCAGAGATGATCGACTTCGGTGGAGGCATCATGGGAGTGGCCTTCAACCTGGAGGAGGATCACGTCGGCGTGATCGTTCTGGGCGACGACAGCAAGATCAAAGAGGGCGACACCGCCAAGGCAACCGGAGAGATTCTCTCTGTCCCCGTGGGCGAGGCGATGATCGGACGCGTCGTGAATCCGCTGGGCGTTCCGAAGGACGGCGGTTCGGCGATTGCGAGCAAACAGCGCTACCCGATCGAAAAAATCGCTCCCCGCGTCATTGAGCGCAAATCCGTCACCATGCCGCTCCAGACCGGTATCAAGGCGATCGATGCGCTCATTCCCATCGGGCGCGGCCAGCGCGAACTCATCATCGGCGACCGCCAGACGGGCAAGACGGCCGTGGCCATCGATGCCATCCTGAACCAAAAAGAGACGCAGAACTCGGATCGTCCGGTCATCTGCATCTACGTCGCCATCGGCCAGAAGGAATCCAAGGTCGCCAAGATCGTCTCGGAACTGAAGAAGCACGGCGCGATGGACTACACCATTGTCGTCTCGGCCGGAGCCTCGGAGCCCGCATCCCTCTCGTACATCGCCCCCTTCGCGGGATGCGCCATGGGCGAGTACTTCCTCGATCAGGGTAAGGATGTACTGTGCATCTACGACGATCTCTCGAAGCACGCCTGGGCCTACCGCCAGGTGTCGCTGCTGCTCCGCCGTCCGCCGGGACGCGAGGCCTACCCGGGCGATGTGTTCTACCTTCACTCCCGCCTGCTGGAGCGCGCCTGCTGTCTGGATGAGAAGCACGGTGGCGGTTCGCTGACGGCTCTGCCGATTATCGAGACGCAGGCCGGGGACATTTCCGCGTACATTCCCACGAACGTCATCTCCATCACCGACGGTCAGATTTACCTCGAGTCCGATCTCTTCTACAAGGGTATCCGCCCGGCACTGAACATCGGTCTGTCCGTTTCGCGCGTGGGGTCCGCCGCGCAACGCAAATCCATGAAGAAAGTGGCGGGAAGGCTTCGCATCGATCTGGCCCAGTACCGCGAACTCGCGGTCTTCGCCCAGTTTGGTTCCGATCTCGACGCCGAGACCAAGAAGCAGCTCGATCGCGGTGCGCGCTTGACCGAGCTCCTCAAGCAGGATCAGTACGTCCCGGTGCCTGTGGCCGAACAGGTCGCCATGCTCTACGCAGGCGTGAACAGTCTGCTCGATGATGTGCCGGTGGACGAGATTCGCCGCTTCGAGCGCGAATTCGTAAAGTTCCTGCACAACAAGCACCCGCAGGTGCTCAAGGATCTGACGGCCGAGATCAAGAGCGAGACGGAAGAGACGCTGAAGAGGCTTCTTTCTTCCTTTAAGCAGGAAGAGGGATTTGTGGTTTCGAAGAAAGAATCATAAATCTCTGTGGGTCACGGCATGCCGTGACCCTACACGTTTCAATCCTTTTCCATGGCACGTTCCCTCCGCGATCTCCGGCGCAAGATGAAGGCCATCAAGGCCACCCACCAGGTGACCAAGGCCATGGAGCTTGTTGCAGCGTCCAAGATGCGCCGTGCCGTTTCCAACGCGCAGAAGCTTCGGCACTACGCCTTCCTCGCCTGGCAGGTGCTTCAGAAGCTCGCGGACGTGAATCCGGAATTGCATCCGTACCTGCAGAAGCGTGAACCCAAAAAGATCCTCGCGATTCTCTTCACGCCCGATCGCGGGATGTGCGGCAACCTGAATGCCCAGCTGCTGCGCACGACCACGCAGTACATTCAGGGCTTACAGAAGCTCCCCATGTTTGAGTCCGTCGAATTCATCGCGGTCGGACGCAAGGGTGGCCAATTTCTGCCCCGGTTGAATCAGAAGGTGATTGCGGCCTTCCCGGCTTTCTCAAGCTACCCCACGTTCAAGGATGTCCTCCCGATCGCCCGCATGGCGACGGAGGGGTTTCTCGCAGGGATCTATGATTCCGTTTCGCTCATCTACCCCGATTTCGTCTCGGCGCTCGTGCAGGAATCGACGGTGAAGGTGCTGTTGCCGTTCTCGCAGACGGATCTCAAAGACATGCTCGAGAGTCTGCTCCCGCGCAAGTACCGCAAAGAGACGCAGCAGGCCATGCACGCCGAAGGGGTGGGGGAGTACGTGCTGGAGCCGTCGGCCGATGCGATCCTGCAGACCATCCTGCCGCAGTTAACCGAGATTCAGGTCTATCAGTCCATCCTCGAAGCAGGGGCTTCAGAACACTCCGCGCGGATGGTGGCGATGCGCGCTGCTTCCGATAACGCCACGGAGCTTCTGGGTGATCTGACGATCGTCTACAACCAGACGCGTCAGGCCAAAATCACGTCGGAACTCGCGGAGCTCTCCGCGGCGAAGGCGGCGCTGAAGTAGGGCGTGGGAATAGGGCGTAGGGGTTTTCTACTTCATTGCTGGCGCTTTGCGCGTCACGAAGCGGATATCCATGCCCTTTGCGGCATATTCCTTCGTCTGCTCTCGCAGGGCGGCTTCGATGGCTTTCGCGGTTTCCGGGCGTGCGGAATCAGCGAAGATGACGAAGGTGAATTGCTTCAGCGCTTCGCCGTAAGCGTGGCTGCCCGAGGCGATCTTGAGTGCCAACATGGCTTCCTCAATTGCGTGTGGCACGTTGTTCGGATCGGAGACAATGAAGGAATTGATGCCTGGAAGGCGCTGCAGGCGGCCATCGGTGCAGTCGACCGCAGCCGCGATGGCGGTGTGGGGTCCTTTGACCATGGGGGCATCGCCGGTGAAGGCGGCGTTGATGCCACGTTGCTTGAGTTTCTCCACAATCTCTCCGCGCTGGTACACGCGGGCGGATTCGTCCGGATCTTTGTCTTTGCCGAATGCGATCCCCGCCGCACCGCAGGCCACGTGCGAGCTCACCTTTATTTTGACGGAGGAGAGCGGCCGTCCACCGGCAAGTTGCGTGACGTAGGCTGTAATGGCGTCCGCGAGCTCATCAATGTCCTTCCAGAGCACGCCGGAACCCGCCATGCGGAGGGTGCGCTTGCCAGACACTGTCTGCGTCTGCATGAGCATGCGCTCATCGATACAGACAAGTTCTACGTCCGTCACAGGCTCGTTGCTGCAGTCAAAACATTCCTGCCATTTCTTCTCGTGGGCATCCAGCCATTCACCGGGCTTCTGGTTGAAGGGGTGGGCGAGTTCTTTTTCGAGCAGCGGACCCATATCGGGATGGTGTTCATGCGCATGATGATCCTGTGCGGTGGCCATAGAGGGAAGGGAGGAGAGAGCGGCGGCGGCAATGCCGACGGATGTATGTTCCAAGAATTCGCGGCGGTTCTCAACGTGCTTCGGAGATTCGTTGCCGGTTTCTGCGTTGGAATCCTGTTCCTGATGCTTAATTTCTGTCATGGAAGAGAAGGAGAATTTCGGGAGATCTTAGAGATTTAGCGCTGACTTTCAAGGCTTTAAATGCCAAGAAGTCATAACATTGAACAAATAAATAGTTCATTCAAGATAGAAGGAAATTTACGGAGGATACATTGCCTGTGTGGAAAATGCGCATACGCTGGTTCCCTGGTTTTTGACCGATTGGTTTGCGAAAGAGGACCTCGGTTACAGGGACCGGGTCTCGTTCTTTCGCTCATTGCAAGGAGAGTGCCATGAAGAAGAAGTCGACGTACAAGTGCGTAGGGGGCCACGTGGAGAGGCTCGTGTTCGTGTTTGGGACACTGATGGTGCGGACGGACGAGCCGATGAATTTGATGTGCGAGTGTGCGCCCCCGGATTTGGTCCCGCATTTGGGAGCGGGGGCGTTGGCGTTCCAGATCGTGCAGAGAGATGTGATCGGCTATTATCGTGGCCGCCGTGGGCCGTACCAGGCCTTCGGGCCTCTGCGAGATCCTTCGGGGATTTACTATCTTCGTGGATTCTTCCTCTCGGAGAGGCACCGTCTCGGATTGTTCCCGGACAATCAGAGAGCCATCGCCCAATTGCTCACGGAGCATGGGGGAGAGTTGCGCTTCATTGTCGTCCCCGACGGAAATGGGCATCGTGTGCTCCCGTATTGGGACGGGGATGCGCTTCTCGAGGAGATCCCCGTTCCGGAGCACTTTCCGCGCGCGATCGATGATCTCTGGTTCTGGCCACCCGGTCAGATCCGGTTCGGGCTTCAGTCCGATGGCTCTCTCATGATGGGAGATCAGGATCTGCCGGTCTAAGACGATGAGCGAGCTACGATGAGAAAAGGGCCATCATGCGCACGCATGGTGGCCCTTATCCAAACATCACGTATCACGCGCTCAGCCGTGCAAAAAAGAGGAAGAGTGCCGTGAATCCTGCGGCCATGATCACCGGGGCCAGCCGCGAGAGCAGATTCCACTTGCCCGGCACAAAGCTCTTCAGGAGGAGCGAATTGGTCACGACGGAGACGGAGCTTAAGGCCATGGCGAATCCGGCAAGCTCGGGGCGGAGCACAATGCCGAACGAGGCGAAGGCGCGTGCGGCGATGGGGATGCCGAGGACGTTGTAGAAGAGTGCGAAGAAGAGGTTCTGTCGGATCTTGCTCACCGTGGCGCGGCTCAGCGCAATCGATGTTGCGACGTCCTGCAGATCGTTTCGGACGAGCACGATGCCGCCGGTTTCCATGGCGATGTCGGTGCCGCTGCCCATGGCGATGCCCAGATTGGCTTGGGCGAGTGCCGGACTGTCATTGATGCCGTCGCCCACCATCGCGACATTCCTGCCTTGTTCCTGCAGGCGTCTCACTTCATGTGCTTTCTCTTCCGGCAGCACATCCGCGAGTACCTGATCTATGCCGGCCTGCGCGGCCATCGCGCGAGCCGTGCGGTCGTTGTCTCCGGTGATCATCACGGGCGTGATTCCCATGCGCTTCAGCGCGGCGATGGCGGTCGGCGTTGTCTCCTTGATCGTATCCGCAACGGCAATGATGCCGAGGATGCGCTCGTTCGTCGCAAGGATCATGGCGGTCTGGCCGGCTTGCTCGAGTGTGCGCAGGCGCTCCTCTATGTTTGTTCCGCTGATCCGGCTCTGCTCGAGCAGTTTTCGGTTGCCCAAGGAGTAGGTGATGCCCGCAATTTTCCCCCTGACGCCGTGCCCCGGAACGGCCGTGAACTGTTCCACGGGCGAGAGTGTGGCACCGTCTTCTTTCGCTTTCCGCACGATGCTCTCGGCCAGCGGATGCTCTGATACCTGCTCGATGCTCGCGGCGAGCGCGAGCAGCTGCGACGGGTCCATTCCGCCGACGGGAATGATATCCGTCACTTCCGGTTTGCCGTGCGTGAGCGTTCCTGTCTTGTCGAAGACGATGGTGTCGATGTCCCGCGCGGCTTCGAGGGGCTCGCCGCCGCGGATCAGAATGCCCAGCTCCGCCCCGCGACCGGTCGCGACCATGAGGGCCGTCGGGGTGGCGAGACCGAGCGCGCAGGGGCAGGCGATCACGATCACCGAGACGAATGTGAGCAGGGCGAAGGTCACGGTCTGCCCGAGCAGGAGCCAGATGACGAACGTGGCGAGTGCGGTCAGAATCACCGCAGGCACGAACCAGCGGGAAATTGCATCCGCGAAGTCCTGGATGGGTGCCTTCGACCCTTGAGCCTCTTCCACGAAGCGGATGATGCGCTCCAGCACCGTTTCCGCACCGATTCTGTCGGCGGTGAATTCGATGGAGCCGTGCTGGTTCACCGTCGCACCGAACACGCGGTCGCCTTCCTTCTTCTCGACGGGGATACTCTCGCCCGTCAGCATCGATTCATCCACGGACGAGAGGCCGCGCGTCACGAGGCCGTCCACGGGGATTTTCTCCCCCGGGCGCACGATGACCGTGTCCCCAATCTGCACTTCAGCGATCGGCACATCGGTCGGCTGGCCGTCGCGCAGCACGCGGGCGGTCTTGGGGGTGAGCCCCATGAGTTTTTCGATTGCTTCACTGGTGCTGCCCTTGGCGCGCGCTTCCAGCCATTTGCCGAGTAGGACGAACGCAATGAGAAGAGCCGCAACTTCGAAGTACAGGTTCGGCGTTTCTCCGATTGGCGATCCCCGCTGTATGAATGCGACTACGAAATTGGAGAGGCTGAAGAAGTACGCGGTTGAGGTTCCAATGGCGATGAGACTGTCCATCGTGAAGGTCTTCATTTTCAGGCTCGACCAGAAACCGCGGTAGAAGCCCGCCCCAAGCCAGAATTGCACGGGGGTGGCGAACGCGAGCGAGAGGATGCCCATCCACGGTCCGATCGCTGTACTTGCGGCACTGTCCGGGAAGAAGGGGACGACCATGAGCACGAGGAGGGGAGTGCTCAATACGAATGCCGTCAGGAACTTCCGTCGCGCCCGCCGCACATCCTCTTTGCGTCGCTTGCGCTCGGCATCGCGATCGTGTCCCGTGATGACGGAAGCCTTGTACCCGGCTGTTTCCACGGCACGGATCAGATCCGTCGCAGACAGAGCGGACCGGTCGAAGAGCACTGCCGCTTTCTCCGCCGCAAAATTCACATTGGCCTGTTGGATGCCCGGGAGCTTTTTGAGCGAACGTTCAATGAGAGCGGCGCACGAGGCACAGTCCATTCCCTGCAGGGAGAGCACTACGCGTTCGGTGCCCGGAGGGGTCTGCGAGGGTGTGTCGGTCATCGGAGGGAGTGGTACCTATACCTATGGTATAGGTATTAGTGTTTCCGGTCAAGTGGGCAATGAGCACGCATAGTCATTTGTTGGCCATGCGCGTCACTGTCAGGATCTCATCGATCATCTTCTGCTTCTTCGCGGGGCTGCTCGTCTGAAGTGCGCTCTTGAAACAGCTGTTCAGGTGGCCGTCCAAAAGCAGGAGGTGGGCGGACCGGAGGAGGCCGATCACGGCGAGATTCTGCTGCATGATGTCGATGCAGTAGCGGTCCTCCTCCACCATTGCAATGATCTTCTTGAGGAGGCTCTGAGCTTTCTTGTAGCCAATGAGAGTTTTCTGCTTCTGTTCGGTCATACTGCGGAGGGAAACGGTAGAGTGAGCGTACTACGACCTCAAGGGGAGGAAAAGATGAAAGCGCGCTCTCCACCCCGCCGGAAGTGCCGGCGGGGGGGGAGGCGGAAACTCAGAGGGTCTGCGAGAGCGTCTGTACGTCGTAGGATTCATTCAGACTTTTGACGGCTCTGGACCAGGCCGAGAGATCGAAGTGACCGTCGTGCTGAAGAGTGACTTTTTTCTCTCCGAGGTTCACGTCGATGTGTTGGATGGAAGGAAAATCCTGACTCACGTCCTTGACGAGGGCGACGCAGGATGGACAGTGGATGCCGTTGATGGAAACGATTGTACGCATGAGAGGAGGGAGAAATCAGATGACCGTGAACGATCCGCGGACCATGCCCATGGAACAGCTGAAGGGGATGCGACCGGGGGACTGCGGTGTGAATTCGAAGATGTTATCTCCCGCAGCCAGCACTTTCTGGATGCCGAGAGAGGGGATCACGAAGCCGCGCGTGCAGCCTCCTGCCTGCGTTCCATCCACATGGAAGCGCACGGGAACACCTGAGCGGATTGTCAGATCATTCGGTTGGTAGCCGTATCCGGTAACAGCCATGAAGACTTCCTGCACGCCGTTCTCTACCGTATCGGACGGAGCCGGTGGGGCACCCGTGTTCTGTGCGCCGAACGCCGCCGCAATGGACCGCGGCACGTCGATGCCCACGAGGGCGAGTCCGCTCGTCAGGTTGAAGAGTGCGAGCACCAGGACCAGCGTTCCCGCAAACCGCAGGAACAGGCGCGAGGAGGTTCCCTGTGCATGGGCCGAGATGAAGCTGATGCCGATCAGGGCGGGGAGGGTGCCGAGGGCGAAGATGGACATGATGAGCGCGCCGGAGAGAAAACTCCCCGATGCGAGCGCCACGAGCTGGAGCGACTGGGTGAATCCGCATGGCAGAAAGAACGTCAGCGCTCCGAGCGCGACGGGGGCCAGCGGGTGATTATTTTCCGAGAGATTCGCGATCCAGTGGGCAAAGGCCTTGGGCGGCCGGATGGGCAGACTGCCCTTGGGGATGATCTTCAGGATCGTGAGGGCGAGGTAGAGCATGATCAATGCCACTGCGACGCTCATGAAACCCGTCATCCGCGCATTGAGCGTGATGGATTGCCCCAAGAGGCCTACGAGTCCTCCAAGAAGGAAGTAGGAAACGAGGCGGCCGACGTTGAACTGCAGGAGGGGTCGTAAGCGTTGTGGGGGAGTGGCGCTGCCGTGCGTTTCGTTGTACTTGGCTGCCATGGCGAGCAGCAGGCCACCTGTGACGGCGAGGCAGCTCGACATGCCGGCGACGAGGCCGATCACCAAGACGCCGCCGAACGTGAGGGCTCCGGCGGTGGACGGGGCGAGCGAGACCAGGTCGTACGCGCTCAGAACTTTGTAGAGCGCGAAGATGATGAGCAGGGCTCCGCCGATTTCCAGCCACTTCTGCTGATCAGAAGCTTCCGGTTCGTTCCTCAGTCGGCAATCCTGTCGGGCCGTCAGGATTTCCTGTTCCGTGGTCACGCGATAGCCGGCCTCCCGGATGACGGATTCCAGCTGCTGCATGGAGGGTAGATCATGGGCGAACGCTGTGATTTTCGCTGTTCCCTTGCGGTGGTGTACCGCCACATGCACAACGCCCGGGACCGTTTTCAGTTTGCGCTCCAGCAGGAGTTCGCAACTCTGGCAGGTCATCCCGCCGATCCGGAGGGTCAGTTGCCGTTTTTCAGAAGATGAAGACATGCAGGAGAGAGGAAAGAGGGAAATCGAAACGCGCACGCAGCGTGCGCAACGCTCTTCCTCTCTATTGCAGTAAGACGACCGTCCCGTGTCCCGGCGGGGCGAGAGCATTGGGAGATGCGGACGGGCAGGGAATAGTCGTTGCGCGGACCGGAACAAGCGACACGGTGAACGTCGGGATAGTGGCCGGAGGACAGGGTGCCTGAATGGTGGAGTCGCTCATGGCGCGGGCTGTTGCCTGTGAGAGGCAGTGGCCGAGACAGGGCAGGCCGCCGCCTGCCGTATTGCTGTCTGTATGAGGAGGCTGTTCCTGACCGGGATGACATCCCGCATGCGGGTTTGTGGAATCAAGGGGAGAACGGGTCATCATCGATTCGGGTGGCAGCTGCTGTGCAGACGCTGTCTGCGTCATGCAGCTTGTGCCCAGGATGACCTGAAGGCCGAAGGCGATGAGGAGAAGCATGCGCATACGGTGCTGATCGGCAGCATACCTCCCCCCTAGGTTCTAGGCAAGACTATTCTAGGGATAGGGTTAGGGTGAGGGCGTAGGGAAACCATGAGTCTGGATTTGCATGAGTATTATTCCTATCCCTATTCCTACGCACTACACCCTACCGCGGCGGTGTGCGCATCATCTTCTGCGACACATCCACCTGGATGTCGAAGCACTTGGTGCGCGTGCGTCCGTGCTGTGCGTACATGCAGTCGAGGCGGCTCTCGCGGATGGCATTGACGTAGGGGAGACGCTGCGTGTTCACATCTCTGGTCGGGGTGAACTCGCTGTAGACCTTGCGCGTCTGTTCCCAGTGTTCGGCGAACGCGTCGGCCCGTTCCTGCTGCAGACGGTCGCGCAGGTGCTGCCCGCCCAAATCCAGCCAGTCATAGACCGCGAAGGCGTTCACGGGATTGCTCTTGCCCCACTCCGCTTCCGCCCGCTTGAGTTCGCGCACCTCGCAGCGGATGCGACGATCGGGGCTCGCCCGCTTGCAGGGCAGCAGGATGCGTTCCTTCTCACGCTCGGTGAATTCTTTCTTGGGGAGCGGCGCGACCGCCCGGGCAGGCACGGCGGCCAGCAGGCTACAGCAGAAGAGCGCGACGAAGGTGAGGATGCGCACCATCGAAAGGGGACCATCCTATCATGGGTGGCAGGGATGTGAAGTGTTTTTTTCTGTGGACGCTAGAAGTTTTGCAGCTTCTCAATATTCGAAGGCAACTGGAGCTTTTTCAGCGCTTTTGCCTGTATCTGACGGACCCGTTCACGCGTGACGCCGAACATCCTTCCCACATCCGTGAGAGTGTAGGAAATTCCGTCCGCGAGGCCGTAGCGCAACCTGATGACTTCGCGGTCGCGGTAGGGGAGGTTTTCCAGTGCCGTTTCGAGGCGTTCTCGCAACGATTCGAGGTCTGCCTGCCTCGCGACGCTCTCTTCGCGGTGATCGAGCACATATTCTCCGTAGCTCCCGTCACCTTCTTCCCCGCATGGGTGATCGAGCGAGAGCGGTTGTTTGCTCATTCGCAGGACCCGCTCGGTTTCAGGAACGTCCAGTCCGACGTGCAGGGCAGTCTCTTCGGTTGTGGGGTCGTGTCCGTATTGTTGCAAAAGCTCCCGCGTCCCCGTGCGTACTTTCGACATCGTCTCAATCATGTGCACCGGAACGCGGATGGTCCGGCTGTGATCGGAGATGGCCCGCGAGATTGCCTGTCGAATCCACCACGTGGCGTAGGTACTGAATTTGAATCCGCGTTGCCACTCGAATTTTTCGACAGCACGCATGAGGCCGGTGTTTCCCTCCTGAATCAGATCGAGAAACGACAGGCCGCGGTTGCGATACTTCTTGGCGATGGACACGACGAGTCGCAGATTGCCCTCTGTGAGTTCCTGCTTGGCTGCCACATGATCTGCCTGAGCCGCCTGAATGTCGGCCACACTGTGCCGCAGGCTCGTCGGCGTTTCGCAGATGGACCGCAGAATCGAGCGCTTCTCTTTCAGTCTCTCGTCGCGCTGCCGGACGAGGTTATCCAGCATGGCCTTTTTCTCCGGGGTCGGATGGTGTTCCAGTATGCGGATTCGCTTCGAGAGGTTTTCGATTTCGGAGAGGAGGTCATCCACATATTTACTGAGTTGTTCCAGTTGCCTGAATGGAGCATCGAGGTGTTTCTGTCGCACAGTACATTCCGTGAGCAAGCGAGCCGCATGTGCGCGGAGTTGTCCCACGTGTTTCCATGCGGCGGTGCGATCAGCGGGAACGACGGTTCGGCTGAGAGCGCGGGCATATTCCCTTTCTTGCTTCTGCAGGATTCCACGGAGTGTCCGTGCGTTCGGAGGAATGATGCTGAGGGCGATACGCTTTCTTTTGTGGTCCGTGGCCGAGAGGGCGAGCTCCTGATCCATGCGCCTGCCATCGAGCACTCGCTGCAGTGCCGGAAGGGCTTTTTTCTGAATGAAACTGCTTCGATACATGTGGCGGCGCATCCGTCTCCGCGCACATTCAATTTTTTTTGCAATGGCAACCTCCTGTTCCCGGGTCAGCAGGGGAATCTCCCCCATTTGCATGAGATAGATTCTCATTTCGTCGTCGATGTGCTCGGATGATGCATCGTCGCCGGGCGTGTCGTCTTCCTCCGGCGGTTCATCGAGGTCGAGTGCTCCGTCATCGTTCCCTTCGGCCGGATCGTCCAACATGAAGTCCGGTTCATCCGCCGCATCGCCGGCGAATCCAACGGGGCATCCGTCGAATGCATCATCCTCTCCGATGCTCAGAAGCTCTTCCATCACTGCCGATCGTAACACAATTACCATTGAATTATTGCTCTATTAAGCCAAAAAAGAGCGCCCATACGGACGCTCTTTAGAAGTCAAAAAGGAAGCTGATTACGCTGCCTTCGAAGCCCGGAAGCACGCCGTGCACAGCACGGGGCGGCCTCCCTCGGACTCCGGCTTCGGCTTGAAGGGCACCTGGCACTGAGCACCGCACTGGGCGCAGACAGCGTCGAACTTTTGGTTCCGCTCGTCCTTGCGCTTGTTGCGGCAATCCTTGCACCGCTGGGGAGCATTCAGATTGCGGGAGGCGTAGAACTCCTGTTCGCCCTCCGTGAACGTGAATGCGGCACCGCAGTCGCGGCAGGTGATCTGTTGATCTGCCATACAGAGAATAGGAAAGAAGGAAGTAAATGCGCTATTCCTTCTTCCAGGTTTCTCAGTGGTACCGATAGCGTCTGTACGAAGGACGTTGCAACTCTACGGTACAAGGGGTGTTGAGTATTGTCAAAGAGAAAGCCGTAGAAGCGTCCCGTCGGGACGTTTCTACGGCGATTTCCGTATCCCCGGCAGATCGCACACCTTCGTCGTCGGGTGCACCACATGTTCGGGAGTCTGTCCCGCCTGCCACTGCCGGATCGACTCGAAGCAGTCGGTGTACATGCTCGCCACGCTCACGTCGGCATAGAAGCCGATGTGCGGAGTGGCCACGACGCCGGGATGTGCCACGAGTTCCTTGTTGCCCGAAAAATTCTTCTCGTGTTCCAGGACATCGAGAAGCGCATAGCGGATCTTACCGCTCTTTAAGCCCTTGAGGAGCGCCATGGAATCGATGAGCGAGCCGCGTGCCGTATTCACCAGAATCACGCCGTCCTTCATCTGCGCGATGGCCTGCTCGTTGATCATGTGCTCCGATTCGGGCATGGCGGGCACGTGGAGCGTGATGATGTCGCTCTGCGCGAATAATTCCTCGAGCGAGACGTACTCCACGCCCATAAGATCGGTCAGTTCGAGCGTACGGCAACGGTCGACGGCAATGATCTTCATGCCGAAACCGTGCGCCACCTGTGCCACTCTGCGGCCAATCTTGCCGGTACCCACGATGCCGATGGTCTTGCCTCTGAGCGTCATTCCCTTGAGTCCGTGGTAGTCGAATGTGCCGCCTTCCACGCGCTTCTCCCCTTCGGTGATGTGGCGCATGGCCGAGAGGAGCAGCGCGAAGACGTGTTCCGCGATCACGTGCGATCCGTAGTCCGGCACATGGCAGACGACAATCTTGCGCTCCGCGCACGCCTCCAGATCGATGTGATCGAAGCCGACGGAGCGCGTGATGAGCAATTGCAGCTCGGGAAGCTCCCCGAGCTCTGCTTTGGTGATCTTGGAATAGATGAAGCAGCAGAGGATCTTGGCATCCTTGCACCGTTCCAGCACTCCTTTCCCGGTCAGAGATTCCTTGAGGATGAGTGCATCGGGGTAGATGCTCTTCACCAGAGCGCTGTCTTCCGGGTCCACTTCCAGAAAGGCTATAGATGCCATGCGGACCTATTCTAGGCGTACGTTGAGCCCGCGACTAGGCGGGAAAAGCGGCTGCCACCCGGTTACTTCCGGGCTGCGGAAGAGGCGGAGCCAGCCTTCTGTGCATCGATGGCACGCTGGCAGCCGAACCAGGTGTTTCCGTCGGACCCTGCGAACGGGATCATGAAGGACTTATTGACTTTCCATCCCGCGGCACCCATGTGACGGAAGGGCAAACCGAAGATGCCGCCGAGGAGCATGCCGACAATGCCGATGGCGAGGAACCACGAGATGGCGTGCTTGAGCTGTTGCTTCGTGGCGAAGCGCACGGCCCAGATGACGATGAAGATGAAGCCCGTGAGGAGGACAAGCCCGAAGAAGTGTGCGAGCATGGAAGGAAGGGGAAGATTTGCCGTCTACTGTACTCGCGCGGGGGCTTCGATGGAAGCAGCTGTTTGCTGCTCAGGGAGCCGGGATGCGAGCGTGGCTTTGTTCACCGCATCAAAAAGCGCGCGGACAGTTGTCTCTGTGACGTCCGTGCCTTGTGCGGTTCCTTGGCATTCCAGTTTACCGACGCGAATGGTCACCCCCGTTACACTGCTGCTTCGCTCTCCTTGCATCTGATCGGATTCTTCCCACTGATCAACGAGCTGAAAATCGAGCCCTGATTGTTGACGCAGGAGAACGGTGACAGCCTGGAGAACACCTTGCTTTTCCTCCGAATGGCCGGTGAGCGCTTGTTCTCCATTTCGGCCTTTGACGGTCAGATGCACTTCCCATTGACCGTTCTTTGCAGCGCGTAGGAACTGTTTTCCCTCCGTGTTTTCGATAGGAACACCGACACCGAAGTATTGGCTCAGCAGTCCTCGGAATTCATCTGGTGTGACGGTACGGCAATCTGTCCCACGCTTCGTCTCCGCGAAAGCTTTGGCGAATGCCGTAAAGGAAACCAAGTCTTTATCAGGGATGCGATACCCGAGTGTCCGAGCGTAAACATCGGCGACGCCTTTGCCGGATGTCGCGCCAAACTCAATGTCAAAATCAGTGAATCCGACGTCTTGCGGGACATCGTCGCGGTATGCGCCGTTGCGGATACCGATACGGTCCTGAGCGGCGACATGAGTACCCGTGCCAAGCGCATTGATTCCCGCGCCGACGAATGGGGTATTGCGGGGCACGGAAACACGGCTCAATCCGCTCACAATGCGACTCAGACGTACAAGCATCGCCGTTCTGATATGAGCGAAGTTCACATTCGGGAATTGGTCTTTTCGATATCGTGCGGTCATCACGGTTTCTGCGAGCGAGGCGTTCCCCGCTCTCTCTCCCAGTCCGTTGACCGTGACTTCCGCCTGCTTGAGCGCGTTGCCCATTCCCTTGAGTGCGTACAAGGTGTTTGCCGTCGCCAAGCCATGGTCATCGTGATTATGCGTACTCTGCCGCATCCGGTGTTCACGGATGGCGGGAATACTCTGGGCGAGAAAGGCCATGAGTTCTTCCATCTCTGTCGGGAGTGCTTTCCCATATGTATCCGGAATATTGAACGTCGTGGCACCGGCTTCGGCGGCACGTATACCGATGCGTGCGAGAAATTCCCGCGGCGTGTTCGTCGCATCCTCAGCGCTGTACTCCACATCCTCGACATATTTGCGTGCGAGCTCAATATGCGCGGCGACGTCATCTAAATATTGCTGCTCTCCCATTCCATGAAACACTTTTTCCAAGTGGTCACGCGAAGAAGCCCGG